>NZ_CAKZPW010000041.1:0-3762 GCF_937139385.1 uncultured Maritalea sp.
AAGGCTTTGCGGATGCAGGTGAGCATGCCAAGCGCCAAAATATCGACCTTCAAGATACCCAAGGTTTCAATGTCGTCCTTGTCCCACTCGATGAAGGTGCGGTCGTCCATTGCCGCATTGCCGATGGGCACGGTTTCGATGAGGGGACGTTCGGTCAAGACAAAGCCCCCCACATGCTGGGAGAGATGGCGGGGGAAGCCGATCAATTCGCGGGTCAATTCAATCACGCGCAGCAAATAGGGGTCTTCAAAATCTAAACCAGATTGATCGATATGTTTATCTGGGTTCGCGCCCCACGACCCCCAAACAGTTGAAGACATGGCGGAGGTGACATCTTCGGTCAGCCCCATCACTTTGCCCACTTCGCGTATGGCGGAACGAGAGCGATAGGTGATCACTGTGGCGGTTAAGCCTGCACGGTGGCGGCCAAAGCGCTCATAGATATATTGAATGACCTCTTCACGGCGTTCATGTTCAAAATCCACATCGATATCGGGCGGCTCGTTGCGGTTTTCGGTGATGAAGCGCTCGAACAAAAGGTCAAGTTCGTTGGGATCGACTGAGGTGATGCCAAGGCAATAACACACGGTGGAATTGGCAGCAGAACCACGTCCTTGGCATAAGATCTCATCGAACCGACCTTTATCGGGTTGTGGGGTGCGGGCATATTTGACGATGTCATAAACGGTGAGAAAATAGGGCGCATATTCTTTATGCGCGATCAGCTTAAATTCTTTTTGAATGTTGGCTTTGATCTTATCGGGAATGCCATCCGGGTAGCGCCAATTAGCGCCTTCCCAGGTAATCTCTTCTAAATATTCTTGCGCGGTTTTGCCTTTGGGTACGGTTTCTTCTGGGTACTCATATTTCAATTCTTTGAGGTTGAAGGTGCAGGCGTGGGTGATCTCGAGCGTGGCGCCGAGCGCGTGTTCAAACCCTTCAAAGAGACGCGCCATTTCTTCGGGGCGTTTGAGGTGACGTTCGGCGTTGGCGGCGAGCAAAAAACCGGCTTTATCGATGGTGGTTTTTTCGCGAATGCAGGTGATGACGTCTTGCAAAGGGCGGCGGGATTTGTCGTGGTAAAGCACATTGTTGGTGGCCAAAAGCCGGGTGCTCAATTGGGTTGATAGGGAATTGAGCATAGCGATATGAGCGCGGTCATTGCCCTGATAAAGTGCACTGGCTGCCAAATAGACAGGCTTGGGCAAGGACTTGGCCATGCGGCCTAATTGTTGAATGTCCGCTGGGGTGATTTCTTCAGGCGGGATGAGGGCAAAAATACTGTCGCGGCAATGGTCGATAACGTCTTGGAGCTGTAAATGGCACTCGCCTTTTTCGGCGCGCATTTTACCGATGGAAAGCATGGTGCAAAGCCGCCCAAAAGCATCACGGGTTTTGGGGTAAGCGAGTAGGCTATAATTGTCATCAAGATCGATGCGCAGGCCAATCACCAATTTGAAATCCTCAATATGGCGGGCTTCGCGGTGGGCACGCACAATGCCGGCGAATGAATTGCGGTCGGTAATGGCGATGGCGGTTAAGGCTTTCATATAGCCGGTGGCCACCAGTTCGCCCGGGTGCGATCCGCCGCGTAGGAATGAATAGTTTGAGGTGGTTTGAAGCTCAGCGTACATTGCAGTTCTTCTTCATGCGAACAACCCATGTAGGCGCCACGTGGGGGCGCCTTTTTCCATCGGGTCATCATAATGGCCTTCGCGAAAAACCCAGTAGCGCAGGCCCTTATGGTCTTCGACTTCAAAATAGTCACGCACCCGCAACCGATCTGCGAGGTCTGCCCACCATTCAGGTAAAATCCGCTCGGGGCCTTGAGCATAGGTGATGTGGCGCAAAACCTTGCGCCATAGAAATTTGATGGGTGGACCTTCGGGGATTTGGGCAATGACCTCTATGGGTTCTGGATGGGCAAAAAGGGTGGCGGGGCGGCGCAAATTGCTTGGCCAATTTTCCCAAGCTTCAGGTTTTAAGGGGTGCACGGCTTTTTGGGATTGCTCGGGCAAATGGCTTTCAAAGGGGGCGAGGCGGTAGACCGCTCCGGGGCCCAAACGGTTGGCCACCCGGTCGAGCAATGGGGAGAGATTTTCATCTTGGCGCGCACTTGCATGGTGCGCATCAAGCTGGAGCTGCTGGGCAGGCAATTGGTCGATTTTATTGGCGTTAAGCACCAAAGCATCAATGCCAAAACCGGGATCAATTGTGATCAGTTTTTCGTCAAACAGGCGCTTGATATGGGGTTTAGAACGGCTGGGTTGAGCGAGCCTAATCGGAAAGCTTTTGATTTTCCCGTCGCCAAAAAAACAATCAAGCCGCAGGTGCAGCACCCCTTGCTGGAGCTTATCCAAAAGCGCAAAGAGCTGGTCGAGCAGTTCATAAAAACTGCGCTCGATATTGGGCAAATCAATGAATGGGTCAACAGGGGCGGCGGTGAAACGAAAATCGGGTTGATGTTCGGGGGCGGTAAGTGGCTCCTCATATCGACCCACCGCCTGATCGAGCCGTTTTAAAACCGCTTCGCCCTGATCTGGATCGGGAAAACGGCGGGTGAGCGCGGCGCGGGGCAGATCGAACAATTGCCCGATGGTTTTAAGCCCCAATTGAAAAAGCGCATCTGCTTGCTCGGGGGTAAGGCGCAGGGCATGAACGGGCAAAAAGGCCAAACCCTGATGCGGGTTATCTGCTGGTAGAATGGTCTTATTGTTCTTTTCATATTTGGTCAAAGCCCAGGCCGCGCCGATGGTGTCGCCAAGCCCTAAACGGGTTGAATGTCCAAGCTTTTGCAATTGGGTGTGAATTTGATTGAGCATTTGCTTTTCGCCCCCAAATAGATGGTCACACCCGGTGATATCGAGAAAAATTGTGTCCGGCAGGTGCGGCACAACAATGGGGGAAAACCGCAATAGCCATGCGGTGCGGCGCATCAGTAATTTTTGATCGGCTTTAGGGTCGTGGTGCAAGGTTTCAAGGTTATGACACACAGCCTTAGCGTCAGCCAAGCGCATGCCGGTGCGCACGCCCGCATGGTTGGCGGCGGGGTTTGCAGCAAAGATTTTGATGCCCTTTGGGGTTTGCTCCAATAGGGCGAGCGGTTTTTTTTGTGGTTTTGCTTTTTGATTGCCTTTAGCTGGCGAAACCGTGTCCGCCCTTTGGTTGGCGGGGTGTGTTTGACGCCACATGAGGCGCAAATTTTCGATTGGCAGCTGCGGGAACCATAAGCAAAGGATACGTCGATGTTTCATATTCTAGGCTCCATGATCCGGTTTGCCCGGTGCGACAGCGCAAAAGGTGGGCGCGCAATTGCCTTGTGCCGGGCGCGCGTTCATCAAATGGGTTTTTGGCGCTGCCTTGGCTTTCAATTTGCCAGCGGGAAAAGGCGGCGCTTGCGCCCTGACAATGGTGTGGGCGGTGTAAAAATAGAGGGGTTGCCCCTTGCTGTGTGGCCAAAGACAAGCGTCGCGTTTGGGTGAAGCTTAAATCTTGAATATGGCCAACCACCGCGGCAAAGCTTTTAGCGCGGGTCGCTTCTTCTAAAACCCATAAAAGCTCTGTGTCATTTTTGGCGGTGACCATGATGAAGCGGTTTGGGTCAAGATTAAACGCCAACAAGCCGGGGGCAAAAAGGCATCCCCCATCATGGATTTGGTGGCGGGTGGTGGCCCATAGGATTGGTGCATCAGATGGGGTGTTTTCACTTTGGGCTTTAAGCGCGAGCAGTAAAAAACCAATGCTGGCCGGATCACCATAGGT
>NZ_CAKZPW010000042.1:0-6006 GCF_937139385.1 uncultured Maritalea sp.
TTGGAGGGAACTATTTCAAGTAGGCGTTTGATTTCCAAACGTTGTATTCTGAACGGAACTCTTGAAGCGCTGACCAAGCTTCTGCGAAGGTTGCAGACTCTTTTTGCAGCTCTTCTGCCACCACCGCCCAGTTTTCTTCAAACACGGCCAATTGTTCATCACTCCACTGGCGAATGTTCACACCGTGATCATTTTGCAGACGGGTCAGTGCAGCACCATTGATGGCCTCACCTTCGGCCAACATGTTGGTAAAGGACGCGCGGCAGGCCGTGCGAATTGCGAGGCGTTGACCATCACTCATACCGTTCCAGATATCTAGATTGATGATGAAGTCCTGCAATGTTGATTGCTGGTGCCAGCCTGGGAAGTAGTTGTATTTTGCCAACTGATAAAAACCTGCGTTTTCATCCACGGCGGGCATAGAGTATTCAGTTGCATCAATTGTGCCCCGTTCTAAAGCGGGATAAATGTCGCCGCCCGGCAACAGTTGAGTATCAACACCGAGTTTTTGCATGACACGCGCGCCAAGGCCGAAGAAACGCATTTTCATGCCTTTCAACTCATCCAGGTTATTGATTTCTTTGCGGAACCAGCCGGCTGTTTCAGGGGGGGAAACACCACAGATCTCTGAATGAACGTTGAACTTGCTGTAAAGCTTCTCATTCAGCATTTCCGATCCACCACCATAGAACATCCATGCGGCATATTCGCTGGCACGAGGTCCAAATGGCACAGCGGAGAACAATGCGAACGCGATGTCATTTTTTGTGTGATAGCCGGGATTTGCCCAGCCCGCATCGACGGTGCCCGAACCCACAGCGTCCAGAATCTCAAATGCGGGAACCAATGCGCCCGGTTCATAGAATTTCACTTGGACATCGCCACCGGTGATGGCGGTTACCGTTTTTGCAAAATCAACGCCAGAAGTGCCCAGCAACGGTTGTGAGGATGGGAATGATGAACCCATCTTCAGCTTCACTGGTTCTGCGATGGCTGTGCCGGTTAGACAAATAGCAGACATTGCTGCTGCAATTACGAGATTTTTCATAGTACCTCCCATGTTAACAATGGTTCGTCATTTAGACCAAATAATGCATTGTGTAAATAATTATTTGCTATTTTGGTATTTTAATTATGCCAAATTTGACATTTTTAGCTTGAATGGACTGCTTGATTAGGCTACTTGCTGGCAAAAATGCAAAGGTTCCTGAGATGCAACAGACGTTAAAACAGCTTTTCAATGTGGGGGTTCAGGCCGTTCTGGGTGAACCTTGTGTTTTTGATGCGTTGGTGCAGTCCAAGATTTGCAACCCTGTTTCAATTTTATCGGTTGGAAAGGCTGCTGCATCGATGTTGGAAGGGGCGATGGCAGCACTTCCAAATTTTGAAAATGCTTTGATGGTTACAAAATATGGGCATGGTTCCAGCCAATTTGCTGATCCCCGTATTGAGGCATTGGAGGCTGCTCATCCGATCCCGGATGGGGCCAGTCTTCACGCCGGGCAACGAGTGTTTGATTGGGTTTGTTCTCGCCCACAAGAATCTACCCTTCTATTTTTGTTGTCCGGCGGAGCGTCGTCGCTTGTCGAATTGTTAAAGCCAGAATTTACCGAGAAAGATTTGCAAGCTCTCAATCGCAATGCGTTGGCAAGTGGAGAGGATATTCTGACGATAAATCAAGACCGCACAGCGATATCAGCAATCAAAGGCGGGCAGCTCTTGCCGAACTTTCCAGGTAGGGAGGTTGAGCTTTTGTATATTTCCGACGTCCAAGGTGATGCGCTAGATACCATTGGTTCAGGTATTGGATCTTGCGCGTTGAACCCTCGTTTTGATTTTCACTCGCGAATTGTTGGATCAAACCAAATTGCGCGCGCTGCTGTTGAGGCTGAAGCGAAACGTCTTGGCCTTCGGGTTATTGAGAACGTTGAGAATCTTTATGCAGATGTGGGTGATTTGGCGCTGAAGTTAGCCAATCGAATAGAAACAGGTCCATGTGGTCTTTATATCTGGGGCGGCGAAAGCACCGTT
The DNA here is from genome assembly GCF_937139385.1 of uncultured Maritalea sp. Lineage (NCBI taxonomy): Bacteria > Pseudomonadati > Pseudomonadota > Alphaproteobacteria > Hyphomicrobiales > Devosiaceae > Maritalea > uncultured Maritalea sp. Next base: position 2,032 of record NZ_CAKZPW010000042.1, read on the forward strand.
CGGCTCCCTTCGAACCCTGGAATTGGGGGACGAAACCAATGCCTTGCTTTAAGATTTGCGCAGGCCATTGCTGACCAAAGCAATGTACTAGGGCTTTTTGCAGGCACTGATGGGACTGATGGCCCAACCAAATATGCGGGCGCGCTTGTTGATTGCGAAACATTCCGCTCGGCACCCGGCGGCGATAGTGCGATCAAACAAGCAAATTCTGGTGCGTTCCTTGATGCCGTGGGCTCAACTCTTCATACAGGGCCGACCGGTACCAACGTGATGGACTTGGGGCTTGTCCTAAAATCATAGAGCAAATGACTGCGCAAAGAGACCATTTTGATCTGGAAATTGCGCCTTCCCGCAGCTTCGACAATATGGCGTTTGGAAATGCAGGGGACAATTTGCTCTTGAAGTGGAAACGTGAATTCAGATTGTCTTCACAATGCATTTCGATATAAAAAGCAAGAATGGCCATTGTTCGTTTTCTCCGCTTAGCTCTCATAATGTGCATCACGTTGGCGTTGAGCTCCGCTGCGTACACGCAGGGTAATTCTGTTACGCAAGACCGCACTTTGCGTATCCTAACGTCGATGTCTGAACGGGTTTTTGCACCCTATGTTCAGCGGTTCGAAGCACTGAACCCACATACAAAAGTCCTGGTTTTGAACAAAAACACCAACCACGCTTTGGGTGAAATATCTCTTGGCAACAAGCGAGGGTTTGATCTTTTTTGGGCGTCGTCACCAGAAGCATTTGACATGCTGGAGACCTTTGATCACCTCGCGCCGATTGAAGGTGAAACACATCATGCCTTTGCCCTGTCGTCGTTGGGTTGGAGCTGGCGCAAAGGCAACATGGATGTGCCGCCACAAAGCTGGAATGATTTGTTGGACGAGAAATATGAAGGGAGGATAGGAATTGCGCGTCCTTCACGATCGGGAACGACACATCTTTTGTTGGAGCAATTTTTGCAAGATAGAGGGTGGGAAGAGGGATGGGAGTATCTGCTCGCGCTAAGTTCAAATTTTGCGACGATCACGTCGCGCAGTTTTGGGGTGATCGATGGTTTAAAATCCGGCCGGTTCGACATTGGGCTGAGTATTGATTTTCTTGCCATCTCCGAGCCTGATATTGCGTTTCGATATGGCCGCCCTGTCATGCTTGTTCCAGCAAGAATAGCCAAATTGCGCAACGGCGCTGCGCCAGCGCTTGCCGAAGAATTTGTGGCGTTTGTTCTTTCGCGTGAGGGCCAGCAAATATTGCTGTCGCCTGATTTGAACCGTATACCGATTGACAAAGAACTGCGGCAAACATTGAGCTATTCTTCTTATCCTTCACTTGAAGCTGCGCTCAAGCTGAGCTGGGCAAGTTATGATCCAAATACTGCTGCGAGGCGATATTGGATGGTCAATGAGATTTTTGATCAGTTCGTTACCAATCAATTTAGCCGTCGGCGCACCGTCTGGCATAAAATCAGAAGCCTAGAGAAGCGTTTGAAACTCGACAATAAAAGCATGCAAAGTTTAAACAGGGCAAAGACTTTCCTGTTGACGATGCCGATCAGCGAACACCAGATCGCAACAATGCAACCAAGTCCAATGCCCGGTCCGGGTGCACGATATGCTCCCAATACTGCGGAACAAAAAGTGTTCCAGCAAAACTGGCAACGCCAAGCTGACGAGCTGCTGGCACAAGCTGAAAATGAGCTACGGAACATTGGCCAATGACCGGCTGGTCTAACCCTACAATCAGGTCAAAACTGGTCCAATGGTTTCCGAGTGCTTTCAGTGTTTGGGGGCGCTTGTTTGCATCTTTCGTTCTGATTTCTGCGATTATGTTCGTAATTGCGGCGTCAACTGTTGTGCAGTTCACCCAGCTTGGCGACGATTTGACTGACATCGTGCAAAATCAAATGCCTGAAATTGTGCAGGTAAATGAGATCGCTGCAAGCGTTACTGAGTTGGCGGCCATGGCAACGCTGCTTGGTGAACCTCATTTGCGTGCAGACCAGCCTGAGTTTCAATCGCGGCTCAATCTGGCGATTTCTGTGCTTGCGGAAAAAATCAAAATTGCTTCAGAAACGGGTTTGGTCAGTGCTCAGAGCGAAATCGAAGGGCATATCAATTTGTTGTTAAGCCAGTCGGACAATCAGTTCTTGCTGGAAAAGGCGATGATCGGACGGGCCGAAGAAATCCGATGGCTGCAAGCCGATTTTCAGGGTGAGATCTCACCGCTCTTGCTCGATATCTCCTTCAATATCGAGAATGCCATTTCACAATTGGCCGAGGCACAAGGGGAGAGCTGGTTTCAAGCAGAATTCGAATTGTTGAGAAGTGAGAGTTTCAAGCGAGACTTGGTGCAAGACGCTGGCCGTGAAGGAGCATTTGCAATCACAGCGATGCTGCAAGCGACCAATGTGCAGAATATTGAAAGCCTTGATCAGTTCGCTGATATTTCAGCTGAAAGCCTTGATCGTGCATCCCGATATCTCGGTGAACTCGGTGATGCGGGTGGATTAATCACCTTAAAGCAATCACTTGATAGGCTTCGCCAACTCTCTGAAGGTGAGGACGGAATCTTTTCGCTTGGCCGACGCCTGGTTCAAACAAGACAGTTGGTTTTTCTTGAATTGGCGGCAACGCAACAAAGTCTTTCTCGATTTCAAAGTAAGCTTTCTGCAATAGGTTCTGAACGACGTAATATTGCAGCGCAGGTTGCTGGCAGTGCCTTAGAGGGCATGCAAATGGCGAGCGGTAGAGTGGTTGCGCTGACCATCGCGGGCCTTTTGGCTGCAACCGCAATTGTTGTGTTTTATGTTCGCCGGCGGATTGTTGCGCGCCTTCGTGAATTGTCTGTGACTTTGCGGGCAATTGCGCGGGGGGAAACAGAAGGTACACCAATACCGAGTGGTAGTGATGAGATTGGGCGGATGGGACACGCTGTTGAGGTGTTTCGTCGTTCGGTTCGTGAAAGGGAAGAAAACCTTTTGCGGCTTGAAACCGAAATCGTTGAACGTGAACGAACGAACCAGCAATTGCAGAAAACACAGGCAGATTTGGTGCAGGCCGGAAAATTGGCGGCGCTGGGGCAATTGTCGGCAGGGATTTCACACGAACTCAATCAACCTATTTCTGCGACACGGTTTGCTGCGCATAACACTCTTACAAGACTGCGGGCCGGAATTGATGAACAGGCAATGGAAAAGGCGCTACTGAAAATCATAAGGATGACAGATCGAATGTCGGCGCTGGTAAAGCAGTTCGCCCGTTTTGCACGCAGGTCTGACTATACAGTCGCTCGTATGTCTCTTTTGCAATCTGTAGATCGTTCTATTGAGCTGTTGCAAGCGCGACTGGCCGAGCACTCAAATATTGCAATTGAAATTGTTCGGGACGGGCTTGACCATGAAGTGCTGGCGGATCCTTTGTTGGTTGAGCAAGTTTTGGTGAATTTGATTTCGAATGCAGTAGATGCGATTGAAGAAGCTAGCCAACAAGACGGATTGATATCCCTAACGGGAAGTGTTTCAGGTCAGTTCTTGACCATTACGATAAAGGACAATGGCGTTGGGTTACAGCATACGTCTCAAGATCCGTTCGATCCATTTGTAACAACAAAAGAAGTTGGTAAGGGGACAGGTTTGGGGCTCAGCATTTCCTATACGATCGTTCAAGATCTTGGCGGCACATTGCGGCTTGAAGACAATATTGGTGCGGGTGCATCCGCGCACCTGGAGCTGAGGCTTGCAACATGAAGAAACGCCAGAAACAAGAAATCATTCTCGTCGATGATGTAGTCGGGAATCGTTTTTTCTTTGAGGTGTTCGGTTTTGTAATTCTCTACTCCATGACTGCGCAGGTATTCTGAGGCTTCTTTGAGATGCCAGAGGGCCTGTCGCTCGTCGAGGTTTGCGGTGGTGATGGTGATGCTGAGATCGAAAGGCGCTGCGAAGGACACGAATTCGCGCAAGGTTCGGGCCGCGTT
>NZ_CAKZPW010000043.1:0-7660 GCF_937139385.1 uncultured Maritalea sp.
TCCCCAATAGTTGCCCGCGTTAATATCGCCTGCCGATCGGATGGAAGTTAGCGCCACCGCAATAAGCGGCAAAAGCCACAAAATCAACGCGATGGGCAGAGCCACTTGATAGCCGATGCGCACTTTTGCAGAGGTTTTTTCAACGGGTGTTGGAAACATCTTAGTGCCCTCTCTCGTCGCGGTACATTTTGTATAAGAACCCGGAAATATAAACCATCATGATCATGAACAGCACCACAGCAATTGCTGCGCCATAGCCCATGCGGAAGCCATATTCTGAGAAGGCTTGCTCGTACATAAAGAAGGCAAGCACGCGAGATGATCCCCATGGGCCACCATCAGTCATGATGGAAACCAAATCGAAAGAGCGCAGCGCCCCAATGATGGTTACGACCATCGCGATAAATGTCGCCGGACGCAGTTGAGGCAAAATGATGTACCAGAGCATTTTCCAGCCCTTCGCATTGTCTAGCCGCGCGGCTTCAATCTGTTCAGGGTCAACAGCATTTAAACCGGTTAAATACAGGATCATGCAATAGGCGGTTTGTGGCCAAAGGCCAGCGACGATGATGCCGTAGGTCACAAAACGTTCGTCAGCAAGGACAGCAATGGGTTCAAGCCCAATCGCGCCAAGCGCAACGTTCAAGAGACCAAAGTTTGGATCGTAAAACCAAGAAAAAACAAGGCCGACCACCACTTGAGAAATCACGAAAGGGAAGAAAAACAAAGACTTATAAATTCGAATGCCGCGCACTGTTTGATTGAGGAATAGCGCAACAAACAGGCCCGCTGGAATGGCCAAAAGGTACAGCACCAGCCACAGAATGTTGTTTTTCAGCGAGGTATAGAACGCTTCATCATCGAGCAGTTCAACATAGTTGCCCATGCCCACCCAGGTTTTTTCGCCCAAGCCGTCCCAATCGAAAAAGCTGATCTGAATGGACCCAAAGATTGGGTAAACGACGTAGAGTAGAAACATCGCAATGCCGGGCAATAAAAACAGCCAAGGGGCAATAGATTGTTGGTTTTTCTTCCAGAAAGCTTGCATGGCGACACGTCCAGTAAATGGGGTGAGCTGAGGTTCCCGCGCACCTATGGCGCGCGGGAAATGATTAGCATCTAAGCTTATTTATATACGCGTCCGCGTACTTTTTCGAGACGCTCTAGGATTGCGTCCAAACGTTCAGGTTTCACCATGAACTCTTGGAAACCTTCCATGCCCGCTTTTGCCATTTCCGCTGGTGCATCACGGTCGAAGAATTGCGCGATTCCGCCAGTTGTTGAAGAGAGCATTTTGTTGCCCGCTTGCAAGAACTTGTCGTCGCCAACTTGAGATTGGTTGTTCACTGGCAACTGACCGAGGGTCTTGTTGATTTCAGTTTGAACGTCCGCACGCGCAAGATAGGCGAGGAATTTCTTCGCATCTTCTTTGTTTTTTGCGTTTGATGGAATGTGCACGGTGTCCGTTGGCGCTTCTTCTGCCAAAGGCACATCTGGGTTGATCACTGGGAATTGGAAGAACCCGATTTGATCATCTGTCAAACCTGCTTCACGCAAGGGTGCAACCGCGAAGTTACCCATAACATACATTGCCGCATCACCCTGCACCATTGGTGCAAGTGCTTCTTGCCATGAATATGCTGCGTGGTTCTCAAGGAAGAAGTTTGCGTCGAGCAATTCTTTCCAATTGGCCATAGTTGCGCGAACACGCTCATCAGTCCAAGCCACCTCACCTTTGGTGAGTGCCATGTGGAAATCATAGCCGTTGGTGCGAAGATTCAAGTAATCGAAAACACCGCCAGCAGTCCAAAGGTATTTGGTGCCGATTGTGATTGGTGTGATGCCTGCCGCATTGAGGGTTGCGCCCGCAGCTTTGAACTCTTCCCAATTTGTTGGGACAGCGATGTTATTCGCTTCAAAGATATCTTTGCGGTAGTAAACGCCCCACTGATAATAAGTGTATGGAACACCCCATTTTTTACCATCAATGGTCATGGAACCGGCAGCGGATGCCAAAGTTTCATTTAGACCGTTTTCTTCCCAAACGTCGTCAACAGCTTCAAAAAGCCCTGCATTTACGTATGGCAACATGCGGTTACCCGCATACCAGTTCGCCAAATCAGGCGCATCAGCCGTCAAGAAATTACGGATCGATGTTTTATAACCCTCGTGGTCAAACAAGTTCCACGTAACGGTTACGTCTGGGTTTTCAGCCTTAAAGCCGTCAATGACCGCTTGAAATGCCGCTTTTGGGGCCGGATCCGAAGTATCCGTGTTGATGACTAGCTCACCTGCGAATGCTGTTGTCGACATAAGCGCCGCTGCAAGCATCACGGATACACCGCGTCCTAGTAGATGTTTCATTGGTTTTACCTCCCGATTGGTTCCAACATATGAAACTTAGTTTTAACTATTGAAATTATTGTTCGTTAATCCTATTGTTGTCAACAGGGTCGTTGAGTAAAAGTCATAAAAAAATGACGGGGAACAAAATGAGCAGCCAATCAAACAAAGACGGCACAGTCGGCAAAGCATTGGAAATATTGGATGATGTTGCCGCATTTGGTCGCCCAGTGCGGTTCAATGACCTATTGGCGCAGTCAAAACACCCAAAGGCGACTTTGTATCGATTGATGCAAACGCTCACCAATCAAGGGATGCTGGACTATAATCCGGACCATCAAACATATGCGCCGGGTGTAAGGCTTGTGCGTTTAGCGCATGCTGCATGGCAGCAGTCTTCGCTCGCCCCGATTGCAAAGCCAGCTATTGATCGACTGTCAGAAGAACTTGGCCAAACTATTCACTTGGCACAGCTTGATAACGGGCAAGTGCTTTATGTGGACAAGCGTGATGCCAACCGACCGATTGAGATGTTTTCTCAGGCGGGAAAAGTTGGGCCGGGCTATTGCACTGGCGTTGGCAAAGCAATGCTGGCCTTTCTTGACGACGAACAACGCGACAAGGCCCTTGCGCAGCAGGCATTTTATGCTTTCACAGAAAACACGATCACCGATTGCGAGAAGCTTTCACAAGAGCTGTTGTGCATTCGCAAAACAGGTGTGTCGTTCGACAAAGAAGAACATGAGCCCAGCATTATTTGTGTTGCCGTGCCGATTCTGGCCAATTCTGGCCGCGTTTTAGGTGGTCTTTCGATCACCAGCTCCACCAACCGCACCACCCTTGACGAACTAAAGAATTTTGCGCCGCAAATGAAAGCCGCTGCAAAAGAAATCGCAACTGCCTCTGAGAATTGGCAGTTTCCAAACCACTAACCAATCAAGATCCATCGGGAGGATTTATGTCTGGTGTAAAAATTTCTAATGCCATCAAAAAGTACGAAACCGTACAGGTTATTCATGGCGTTGATTTAGAAGTAGAACATGGCGAGTTCTGCGTTTTTGTTGGCCCATCAGGTTGTGGCAAGTCCACCCTGTTGCGCATGATCGCAGGGCTAGAAGAAACCACATCAGGCACGATCCAAATCGGGGATCGCGATGTAACAACAGCGGACCCCGCAGATCGTGGCGTTGCGATGGTTTTTCAAACCTACGCACTTTATCCACATATGACTGTCGCTGAGAACATGGGCTTTGGGCTCAAAATGAATGGGGTTCCAAAGGCTGAAGTTAAAAGAAAAGTCGACGAAGCATCACAAATTCTCAAATTGGACGACTATCTTGGTCGCAAACCCAAGGCACTTTCTGGCGGGCAACGTCAACGGGTTGCGATTGGCCGCGCAATTGTGCGTGGGCCTGAAGTGTTTTTGTTTGACGAACCGCTTTCCAATTTGGACGCTGAATTGCGTGTGGAGATGCGGGTTGAACTAGCCCGGTTGCACAAAGAAATTGGCGCCACCATGATTTATGTGACACACGATCAGGTGGAAGCCATGACCTTGGCCGACAAAATTGTGGTGTTGCGTGCGGGCAATGTGGAACAGGTGGGTTCGCCCATGCAGCTCTATAAGAACCCGGACAACAAATTTGTTGCCGGCTTCATTGGTTCGCCGGGTATGAATTTTGTTGAAGGCTTTGCCAAAGACGGATCTGTTGATTGTGCTGCATTTGGTGATGACAGCATCAACACATCTGTGTCTCTGCCAGCGATGGGCGGTGCTGTAACAGTTGGCGTCCGACCTCAGCATTTAACAATCGACCCTAATGGCGACGGACTAATCGTAGATTTGGTCGAGCATTTGGGCGGGGTAACATATATCTATCTCAACGCGCAAAATGGCGAACGAATAATCGTTGAGGCAAGCGCTGAAGTTGATGCGCCCACTTTGGGCAGCAAAGTTAGTGTGGCATTTGATCCGGAAAACATGATGTTGTTTGACGCGAAAACTGAAAAGCGCTTGCGCTAGGTTTTACGTTAGATCTAGTTCGCCAGAAACCGGTCCAGCGCTTGCAAAAAGTTGGACCGGTCTGCTTTCGTGAAACCGGGGTTGTAACCTTTGATTTCGCCGCTTTCGCGCAGGTCCTGCTTCAACCCCCGCATGGCGATTGCCATACCAATGTTTTCGTCCGTAAATGGTTTACCCGTTGGCCCAAGTACCCTTGCCTTCTTGTCAAGGCAACGTTGGGCCAATGGGATATCTGCTGTCACAGCAACATCACCATCACCGATATTCTCGGCGATCCAATCATCCGCCACATCGGCGCCGTGGGGCACGATAACATGCTGGATCATCGGATCTCGAGACGGGCGTAGCCCGCCGTTTGACACGATAACCACAGGCACGCCGTAGCGCTCCGCTACCCGGATGATTTCGTCTTTTACAGGGCAAGCATCGCCATCAACATAGATTTTTGTCATGGCGATCTTTTATCCATTCGATCAGGTGTTGGCCAGTTCTCTATTGCACAATTCTTTGCTCAACCGCTGCGCCTTCCACTAAGTTCGCGCCAGGGTACAGAACGATCACTTCTTGTTCAGCCAGCCCCTCAAGCACTTGAGCTTGCAGGCCGTTGTTTTGCCCAATTTTGACATTGCGTTTGCTGGCTTTGCCATCTTCAACGGTAAATACCGCCCAGTCGTTGGCTTCCCGGAACAAAGCGCTGGACGGCACAACCAGGGCGTTTTGATCTTCCCACACCACAATCTTAACTTCTACTCGGAACCCATGCCCTAGACTTTGGCGCTGCTCCCACGGGTCAGTAAATTCAATAATCGCCCCTACCCTTTGCTCCTCTACGCCAAGCGCCGAGTATTTTGTGTAACCCCAAGGGTCCACTCGAGTTACAGTGCCGCCCAATTGTTTGGGGCCGCCCCAATTGTCAACAATCACTCTATCGCCAACACCCACTTTGACCGCATCGCTAGAGAGGAGTTCGACGATAATCTCCATGCCATTGGAAATATCGCCAATCTCTAAAATGGGCGTCCCTGCAGGCAGAGTTGTTTCACTGACTTGCTTTACCTGCAGCACACGGCCGGATACGGGTGCGCGAAGTGGTATAGAAGCTGCGCCACGGCTAACTGAAGGATTGCCTTGATCGTCAAAACTGATCAGCTGAGCGCGAGCAATTTCCAAATCGGCCTCGCGCATCGAAATGGCTGCCGCCGTTGTGTCCAAAACCGCAGCCGCCGAACGGGCAACGCTTTGCGCACGGTCGAGGGTAGCACGAGAAACGACTTCTTTTTCAAACAGTTGAGTGGTCCGCTGCAAGTCTATTTCGGACAATTCTTTATCAGCGACGGCCCGTTCGTGTTCGGCACGCGCCAATTGCAAAGCAGCTTCTGCAGCTTTTGTTGTAGCCAACGCCTGTTCTCGGGAGCGAACGTCTAGCGCCGCAGGATTTGTTGGCAACATACTGGCGACGATCGATGTACCGCCAATCACCATATCGCCCGGCTCAACTTCAACGCGCTGCAATCGTCCTGCCACAGGCGTTGAAACCGTATAGACATCTTGCACACGGGTTTTCGCGTCCTCATCGATAGTAACAACCATTGGCGCGCGCTCGACCACCCCCAGATCGACAGATATAGGTTTTGGCCAAAATGCATAGGTTAGCGCACCAACTACACCGATGATCACCACCAAGATAATCCAATTGCGAGACGTTCTTTTTGCCATGTCCTACTCCCTGGTTTTAAGGGCTGAGACGAGATTGAGCCCGTCCATATTGCGTTTTACCATCCAGCCAGAAAATATCGAAGACACCAGCACAGCAATTCCTGCTGTACCAAAAGCTTCGGGCTGAAGTTGGTTTGGAATTTGATAGAGGTCAGTCGAAAAACCTTCAACGATTGCAACGTTCAATCCGATGCCAAAAGCAATGCCAATCGGAACGGCCAAAATGACCATAATGGCAAGTTCACCAAGCAAAACGAAAGCGGTTTCGCCTTTTGTAAAACCGATCACACGTAAACTTGCTAGGTCGCGCGCTCGTTCGGCGAATGCAATGCGTGCACTGTTGTAAACGATGCCAAATGTAATGATCGCTGCAATAAAGCTCATCACATAACGCATGGAACCAGCGCTTTGATCCATAAGTGTTTCAAACGCTTCTCGCGAAGTAGATTTTAAGCTCGCGCCAGCGATGAATGGCATTGCCTTGAGCGATTCATATAATTCGGACTGATATTTTTCATCGATCTGCAAATAAGCACCACTGATCTGGCTTGGCTGTTTCAATGCGCGGTTTAGGGCTCCAATTTGCAAATAGGCGGGCGCACCGGACAAGGTTTCTGCAATACCCACTATGGGCATGGATAGGATGGGTCGCTCACCCTCTTGCACCTCAATTGTCATCGTTTGCCCGGGCGCAATTGCCAATTTCTTCGCCAAGGCCTTGGCGATGATAATGCCATCATCGCGTAATCTGATGGGATTCAAGTTCTTATCAACTGCGCGGAATTGTTGCGGATTGGCAATCAGGCCCGTCAAAGCCCCTTTATGTGAATGCAATCCATTGCGCATAATCACAGGGACCACCCGGAACGGTTCAACTTGTGCAACCCCTTCAAGAGCGTTCAGTTCATATAGCGTTTTGTCAGATCGCAATGCGGCAAAAACAACCGTCATGTCTGAACGATCCACATAGTCAAATGTCTGATCGACAACGGTGGTGAATGTCATCATCAAACCGATCGAGGCGGCGGATAGCCCCATTCCGGCGCCGACCCCAAGTGCTGCGCCAAATGCGCGCCCCGGATGGCGCGCGACCCGTCGCAACACCATGCGCGTTGGTTGATCAAACAGACGATTGACCACCGCCAGAAAGCCCCCCGCTGTTGAATAATCAGCGGGTGCGGGCGGGCGCATGGCAACGGCTGGTGTCAGGGCAAAAACATTCCTCAAAACGAACAAAGCGCCGGCCGAAGCGGTAAAAACGCTAACGAGAATGCCGATGATGAAAGCCTGCGGGTCCACACGAAAAACAAGAAATGGGAACTTATAGTACTGCTGGAATAGGTCCGCGTAGCTGCGCCCAACCATGACCCCAATCAGACAGCCAACCAAAGCCCCACCAATGGCAATCGCCAGAACGAATTTGAAGTAATGGGCACTCACTTCAAAAGAAGAGTAGCCAAAAGCTTTGAGCAAGCCGATTTGTTCACGCTCCGACTGGATCATCCTTGAAATCACGATGTTGAGCAAAAAAGCGGCGATTGCCAAGAAGATCGGTGGCAGGATTTTACTCTGCGTGGC
>NZ_CAKZPW010000044.1:0-7651 GCF_937139385.1 uncultured Maritalea sp.
CTACCAAACAGAGATAGAATGTTGGTGTTGTCCTGCGCATTGGCGCTGCACACCGGTGCAAGCGCCAATGAAACCGCAGTCAAACAAGCGAAGAGTCTGATGCTAAATGTCCGCATAGCACTCCTTTTCGCCCTTTGCACCGGGGTGGGTTAGCGCACCATAGCGCGCAGAGCCGACACCTTGAGCATACTTCCAAATAACACCAGAACCGAAGTTGGTTTCGCGCGGTTGCCATTTGGATTTGCGGGCTTCAAATTCTTCGTCAGAAAGATCAACATTGATCTCACCAGTATTGGCGTTGATGGTAATCATGTCGCCATTGTTGATCAGGGCAATTGGGCCGCCAACGGCTGCTTCTGGTCCAACGTGACCAATGCAGAAGCCGCGTGTCGCACCAGAGAAGCGACCATCCGTGATCAGAGCGACTTTGTCGCCCATGCCTTGGCCATAAAGTGCAGCAGTAGTTGCCAACATTTCACGCATGCCAGGACCACCTTTTGGCCCCTCATAACGAATAACAAGCACTTCGCCTTCTTTGTATTCACGCTTGGACACAGCTTTGAAGCACTCTTCCTCACTGTCAAAACAGCGAGCTGGACCTGTGAATTCGAGATCAGACATGCCCGCGACCTTAACAATGGCGCCTTCAGGTGCCAAGTTTCCGCGCAAGCCAACAACGCCACCAGTTTTGGTGATCGGTTTATTGGCGGGCCAAACGACGTCTTGCTTATCGTTCCATGTGATTTTTTCAAGGTTTTCAGCAATCGTTCGCCCCGTTACGGTCATGCAATCACCGTGCATAAATCCATTGTCGAGCAATGTTTTCATGAGTTGGGGCACGCCACCGGCTTCAAACATGTCTTTGGCCACATAACGACCGCCTGGTTTTAGATCGGCGATATATGGTGTCTTTTTAAAGATCTCAGCCACGTCAAACAGATCAAAATCAATGCCTGCTTCGTTTGCAATCGCTGGCAAATGCAGCGCCGCATTTGTGGAACCACCAGAGGCTGCGACGACTGTGGCCGCATTTTCAAGGGCTTTGCGCGTCACGATATCGCGTGGACGAATGTTTTGCTTGATCAACTCCATCACTTGCTCACCTGCCGTGTAGCAGAATTGATCACGAATTTCGTAAGGTGCTGGCGCACCAGCGGAGTAAGGCAATGCAAGCCCTATCGCTTCTGAAACAGTTGCCATTGTATTGGCTGTAAACTGTGCGCCACATGCACCAGAAGATGGACATGCTACGCGTTCAAGCTCTTCCAAATCAGCATCCGAGAAGTCGCCGACAGAATGCTTACCAACAGCTTCAAACACGTCTTGAACTGTTACAGGGTTGCCTTTGAAATTGCCTGGCAAAATTGAGCCGCCATAAAGGAACACAGACGGCACGTTCAACCGCACCATCGCCATCATCATGCCCGGCAAAGATTTATCGCAACCAGCAAGACCTACTAGGGCATCATAGCTATGGCCACGCATGGTCAATTCCACCGAGTCGGTAATCACATCGCGTGAAACCAACGAAGACTTCATGCCTTGGTGACCCATGGCAATCCCGTCAGTCACAGTGATTGTTGTAAACTCACGTGGTGTGCCATGTGCTGCGGCAACGCCTCTTTTAACAAATTGTGCTTGGTGCGAAAGCGCGATGTTACATGGTGCAGCTTCGTTCCAGCAAGTAGCTACACCAACGAAAGGCTGGTGAATTTGTCCACTGGTAAGGCCCATTGCATAATAGTATGAGCGATGCGGTGCCCGAGATGGGCCCTCTGTTACATGTCGACTAGGTAATTTGCTCTTGTCGATGTTATTGTCGTCCACTGGTTATTCCTTCCAAGCATCGTTGTTGCCGTAGCATTAAAATGTTTTTACTTCGGCCACCGTTTGATGCAAGGCACAATTGTGACAAGGCGTACGGTACGGTTCGCAATCCAGTGCGACATAAACAACGTACCATCCGCCCACGGCGTTGTTCTTGACCTGTTATGAATACCCATTGGGTTAAAAAAATGGCGACCACATCGTCAAAATGTGGCCGCCTTTCACTTTCGTGTGATTTTTACCGCGGTGTTGCAAATTTATGACATATCCGCTTGGCAAAAGCCAATCAGGCTAGCCAAGTCGTGCAAGTGCAGCTTCAACACGCTCTTTTTTTGCTTTTGCATCATCACGTCGTTGTTTTTGATCATTCACAACGCTTTCGGGCGCTTTTGATATGAACTGCTCATTCGCCAGTTTGCGATCGACACCATCGATTTCCTTGTCCAACTTCGCAAGGTCTTTGCCCAAGCGTTCTTTTTCGGCAGAGATGTCGATGACACCAGCAAGTGGCAAGCAGAATGTTGCTTCATTCAAGACCAATTGTGCCGCTTCATTTGGAACTGCATCAGCAAAGGATACATCCGCAATACGTGCCAAACGTTTGACCATTGGCTCTTGGCTTTGCAACCGCGACTGAGTAGTCGCATCCGATCCGACCACAACAAGCGGCACTTTTGCGCTTGCAGGCACATTCATTTCTGCGCGGACTGATCGAATTCCCGATATCAAATCGATCAACCAAGTCATTTCGCCTTCAGCAGCGTCATCAACGAGCGCCGACAATTGTGGCCACTCAGATATGATGAGTTGCTTTTTGCGTGCAGGACCTTGTTGGCCGGTTTGCGCCCAAAGCTCTTCGGTAACGAACGGCATGAATGGGTGCAAAAGGGCCAAGATTTGGTCAAGTGCGTAGGCGGCTGTCGCACGCGTTTCAGCTTTTAGAGCCTCATCTTCGCCGTTAAAGACTGGCTTGGCCAACTCAACAAACCAGTCGCAGAATGTACCCCAAACAAAATCATAAGCCGCATTTGCGGACTCGTTAAAGCGGAACGTTTCAATTGACTTTTCAACTTCAGCAACGGCTTTCGCTGTACGGCTCAATATCCACTTATTAAGGGTTGAATTGACCAAATTGGGATCAAAGCCTTCAACGCGAACGCACTCGTTCATTTCAAGGAAACGGGCGGCGTTCCAGATTTTGGTGACAAAGTTGCGGTAGCCTTCAACGCGCGACAAAGACAAGCGAATGTCCCTGCCCTGTGCGGCCATCGCGGCCAAAGTGAAACGCGTGGCGTCGGTGCCATATTCGTCAAAAAGCACCAATGGATCAATTACGTTGCCTTTGGTTTTTGACATTTTCTGACCGTTTTCGTCCCGCACAAGTGCGTGCACATAAACGTTCTCAAACGGCTCTTCGTCCATAAAATGAATACCAAACATCATCATTCTGGCGACCCAGAAGAAAATAATGTCAAAGCCGGTAACCAAAGTGTTTGTTTGATAATAGGTCGCTAATTCTTCGGTCTTTTCAGGCCAGCCAAGGGTCGAAAACGGCCAAAGTGCTGAAGAAAACCATGTATCAAGCACGTCTTCATCACGTTTGATTTCGGTCGGCGCCCCGTAGTGCGCATCAGCCGCCGCTTGCGCTTCTGCTTCTGATGAGGCCACAAACACTTCGTCGTCTGGCCCGTACCAAGCTGGAATTTGATGTCCCCACCACAATTGGCGTGAAATACACCAAGGTTGAAGATTTTCCATCCAAGCGTAGTAAGTGTTTTCCCAGTTTTTCGGAACGAATTTGGTGCGCCCTTCTTTGACTGCGGCAAGCGCAGGCTTTGCAAGTGTTACCGCATCCACGTACCACTGGTCCGTCAAATAGGGTTCGATCACGACCTGCTTTGACTTTTCATCGTATGGAACGGCAATAACCTTTTCTTCAACTTCAACCAAAGCGCCCAGGGCATCAAGATCAGCGACGACCTTTTTGCGCGCTTCAAAACGGTCTAGGCCGCGATAGGCCTCAGGTGCTTCGTCGTTGATCTTCGCATCAACAGTGAAAAGGTTGATCTGTTCAAGATTGTTGCGCTTGCCAACTTCGAAGTCATTGAAATCGTGGGCAGGCGTAATCTTCACGGCGCCAGACCCCTGTTCAGGATCAGCGTGCTCATCTGCAACGATCGGAATTTTGCGTCCAGTTAGCGGTAACACAACCATCTTGCCAACAAGGTGCTTGTATCGCTCATCGTCTGGGTGCACGGCAACGCCGGTATCACCCAGCATTGTTTCGGGGCGCGTTGTGGCAACAACAATGGTTTCGTCTGTTCCCTCAATTGGATACCGCAAATGCCACATGTGGCCGTTGGTTTCGATGTTCTCTACTTCAAGATCAGAAATGGCTGTTTGCAAAACCGGATGCCAGTTGACCAATCGCTTATCTTTGTAGATCAGGCCTTCTTTGTGCAGCTGAACAAATACCTTCAGCACCGCTTCGGACATGCCCTCGTCCATTGTGAAGCGTTGGCGCGACCAATCAGCGGATGCGCCAAGGCGCTTTTGTTGCGACACAATTGTGTTGCCGCTTTTTTCTTTCCATTCCCAGACTTTTTCCAAGAACTTCTCACGACCAAGTTCGCGACGTGATGGCAATTGATTTTCCATCAATTGGCGCTCAACAATCATTTGCGTAGCGATGCCTGCATGGTCAGTGCCCGGTTGCCATAGAACATTTTTGCCACGCATCCGCTCAAAGCGGGCCAGCAAGTCTTGAATGGTGAAGGTAAGCGCGTGCCCGACGTGAAGGTCACCGGTGACGTTTGGGGGTGGCATGGCTATTGTATAGCTCTCCGCCCCCTCCTTAGCGCCAGCCCCTGCAGCAAACAGGTTTTCGCTGGTCCAGCCGTCATAAATCCGGTTTTCAACCTCTTGTGGGTTGTAGCTCTTATCAATCATGTCGCACAGCCTTTGTCTGCCATGGGCAAGGACTGCCCACAGCTGAAATACTTTGATTTAGGTGTAAAGCCAAGGCGAGCCGCCCTGTCAACAGGTCAGGTGCTAAAAAGCCAATTTGGATTAGCGATTACCGCGAGAAACACGTTCAATTTCGCGTTGCACCAGTTTTTCAACCACGCCCGGCAGATTTTCATCCAACCAGCCTTTAAGCATTGGACGCAACATTTCTCGGATCAAATCTTCGACCGTTTGGCCGTTACCGCCAGAAAGGGTTAGTGCATCCAACTGACTGAAGGCGCTAGAAGCGGCGGCTTGGGTCGCGGGCTCTAACAACTCTTCAGAAATTTGCGTCGTTAAAGTGGGATCAGGTAGAGGGCTGGCCGGAATCTCTTCTTCAGGTTCTGGTTCTTGCGCCGGAACTGCATCGTCAAGCGAAGCCAAGTCCACATCGGTTGTCAGATCATCTAAATCCATAGCAACCGACTCTTCTTCTGAATCGTCGTCATTGATAAAGGCAATATCGTCAGGAACCACCATTGCCACATCTTCGGAGACATCATCACCAAACTCGGCGACGAATTCTTCCGGCGACGGCGCGGCGCGCACAAGATCATCAGCGGGAGCACTTTTTGGTTCCGCCTTAGGTGGATTTAGCATTTGATCAGCACTCAGCGCCAAGGGAGCCTCGTCGCCATCATCGTCCGGCAAGTCAGGCATACCGGCCTTAGTGCTTGGTGGGTTAAGCATTTGCTCGGCACCAAGGGCAAGAGGCTCTTCTTCATCCTCTTCGGGAGGCGAAGCGCTTTTTGCTGGCGCTGGCGGAGCGGCTTTAGCTGCTTGTTTCGGCTCCTCCACCATTGCAGTCAGGCTCTCGGGCTCATCGTCCGCCGTGATTTCAGTTGCCAATATTTCTGGTGCCGCCGCCGGCTCATCGGCGGGCGGTTCATCATCTGCAATGATCTGCCTAATAGAAGACAGTATTTCGTCCATCGATGGGTCTTTAGACGCAGGTTGATTCATCTTGGCCTCACAATCGTGCGAAGCAACAAGCACATCAAATACACGACGCGATTCGCACTATTAAAGCTTATTGTGCGAGATATTAACTTGTTAGTCTAGTCGACGCGCAAAAACAGCGTTTTCCACCAATTAGTTGAGTTATTCGCGCAATTCGCCCCAGATGTCTTCTACACGCGCCCGGTATCCGTCAGCTGACTGAATTGTTACGGGCAAGTGCAATGAAGCTGCGTCTAGTTTGCCAGCAGCAGAGACAAGTGAAAACGCTGCAACCACTTTGTTTCGTTGAGCGGTGTACAAAGATTCATTTGCACTGGTCAGTTCAGCTCTGGCGTTTAGAACATCAAGAGTTGTGCGCTGACCAACGTTGCGCTCTTCAATCACACCATCAAGTGCGATTTGACTTGAACGAACTGCAGCATTTGCAGATTCAATCAATGCAATTGACGACTGCAATCCTGACCAAGCAGAAATAACGGCCTCTTCGACCTGATTAACTGTTGCTCTTGCGTCTACCTCAGCATTGATATGCGATAGATTTGCTTTTCGTGCTGATGCGCCCAATGCACCACCTTGATAGATGGGAATCGCCAAGGTCAAACGAATAGACCCAGAAGTGCCCTGTGAAGAACCGCCGCCACAATCGATCGCGCAGATTGAGCCAATAAGATCAAGAGTAGGACCGAAAGCCCGCATAGCAGCATCTGTACCAAATTTTGCGGCTTCTACCTGCGCCATCGCCGTTTGAATCGCCGGGTGGTTGGCTTTTGCAGAACGCAAAGCTTCATCAAGAGAGCGTGGCAAAACATTGCCAAATTTGAAGTTTGAGTTCAAACCAGATGGCTTAGAGCCCATCCAACGCACATAACTCGCTTGAGACGTGCGCAAGGAATTAACTGCTGACTTGTAGGCAGCAACAGATTGGGCAAGACGTGCCTCAGCTTGAGCAACGTCAATTTTTGTGCCCTCACCAATATTCAATCGGTTGCGCGCAGAAGAGACTTGAGCACGTAAGAATTTCACGTTGTCAGCCCGCAAGCTTGCGAGGTTTGTGTCTCGTACCACGTCCATATAGGCCGTTGCGGCAGACAAAAGAACGTTTTGTTCGGTATTGCGCAAGCTGTGTGTCGTCGCGTTCGCATAGGCACGCGCCTGATCAATCTGAGCTGCGGTTTTAAAACCATCGAACAAGCGCTGGTTGTACTGCAAATTCAATGTTGTGTTGGTATTGGCTGTAGCCGAACAACCGGCAATAGCAGCTGCTGCAAACGCAACGGCCAGTCCGCTCATTACATTTTTAGTATTTTTATTCATCTAGTTTCTCCCTAGGGTTTTGAGTATTCACTCAAGGCGGAGCGCAATAATTGAATGCACGTTCGTGCAGGGGCAAGGTAGCCGCTTTACCTGAAACTAAGCTGAAAGAAATTCTTTTAAAGCACGCTGCGTATTACAACGAATCAATACATACCCCTAGGACAGCATGGCGCATGTGATCAAAATTCACCCAAAATTTGATTAAAAAATATCAGTTATGGGGGTAAATCGTGCGGATACGGATATTTAAGATGAAAAAGATAAGATGAATATACGGGCAAAAATAATTTATATTTTTTGTATAAGTTGGGTTGAGCAGCGTGATATCCACCATTGGATTGGGCCGTGATTGAGGTTTTGTTGGGAATCGCTGCGCTCGTCCCAACCTACGGGATTCATAAAGATCGGTGTGTGTGGATTGGGTCGAACAACACAATATCCAACATGGGATCGGGCGGTGATTGGGTTTTGTTGGGAATCGCTGCGCTCGTCCCATATATGGTCTCCTCCCAGTTTGCAAAGGCTCTATGCTTCGATGACGTGG
>NZ_CAKZPW010000045.1:0-4822 GCF_937139385.1 uncultured Maritalea sp.
CTATCTCGATTACGCAATGAGCGTAATTGTTAGCCGTGCTTTGCCTGATGTTCGAGACGGCCTAAAGCCAGTTCACCGTCGGATTCTTTATTCGATGCATGAGAACGGCTACGAATGGAACAAGCAATATCGTAAGTCTGCGCGTGTAGTTGGCGACGTGATTGGTAAATATCACCCCCACGGTGATACCGCCATTTACCATGCCATGGTTCGTATGGCGCAAGAATTTTCCATGCGCCTGCCTCTGATTGATGGCCAAGGAAACTTCGGATCAATCGATGGCGATATGCCCGCCGCGATGCGTTACACAGAAGTGCGCATGGAACGCGTGACAACGATGATCCTTGAGGACATCGACCGCGACACTGTAAACTTCAAAGACAACTACGATAATACGGAAAGCGAACCAACAATTTTACCAGCGCGGTTCCCCAACTTGTTGGTAAACGGGTCTGGCGGTATCGCCGTTGGTATGGCGACGAATATTCCAAGCCACAATTTGGTTGAAGTGATTGATGGCGCAATCGCCATCATGGATAATCCAGAGATTACAACCGAAGAATTGATGGACATCGTCCAAGGGCCAGATTTTCCTACGGCGGGCATTATTCTTGGCCGGCACGGCATTCGGTCTGCATATGAAACGGGCAGGGGCTCCGTGCTTATGCGCGGCGTTGTCACAACCGAAGAAATCCGCAAAGACCGCGAAGCGCTGATCATCACCGAAATTCCCTATCAGGTGAATAAAGCGTCGATGATTGAAAAGATTGCCGAATTGGTGCGCGATAAACGTATCGAAGGTATTTCGGACATTCGCGATGAGTCAGATAGAAACGGCATGCGCGTGGTGATCGAGCTTAAACGCGACGCCTTTGCTGACGTTGTATTGAACCAGCTTTACCGTTTCTCACCTTTGCAAACTTCATTTGGCTGCAACTTTGTTGCGCTGAACGGGGGCAAACCTGAACAGCTAAACCTTCGCCAAATTTTGAAAGCCTTTGTCGACTTCCGCGAAGACGTGGTGAGTCGGCGTACGAAATTCTTGCTCAACAAAGCACGTGACCGTGCTCACATTTTGGTGGGCTTGGTTATTGCCGTTGCCAATGTTGATGAAGTGATCGCAATCATTCGCACGTCTCCAGATCCTGCAACCGCCCGCGCACGTTTGCTTGAACGCGCGTGGCCTGCACACGATGTTGACTCTCTTATTAAGCTCATCGATGATCCGCGACACAGAGTGACCGATGATGGCACTTATTTCCTCTCAGAAGAACAAGTGCGCGCGATCCTAGAGTTGCGGTTGCAGCGCCTGACCGCTCTTGGTCGTGATGAAATTGGCGACGAGTTGAACAAACTTGGCGAGGAAATCAAGGACTACCTTGAAATCCTGCGTTCACGCGAACGAATTGTCGATATCATCCGCAGCGAAATGATTGATGTACGAGACCGGTTTGGCACCCCTAGACGTACGCAAATCCTTGATGTTGCTGGCGATGTGGACGACGAAGATTTAATTGCACGCGAAGAAATGGTCGTCACTGTTTCTCATGGCGGCTACATTAAACGTGTTCCACTTTCAACTTATCGCGCACAGCGCCGCGGCGGCAAAGGTCGCTCGGGCATGTCAACGCGTGACGAAGACTTTGTTGCACGGCTTTTTGTCGCTAATACTCACACGCCGGTTTTGTTCTTCTCTTCACGCGGAATTGTCTACAAACTTAAAGTCTGGCGTTTGCCAATTGGCGCAGCCAACTCACGCGGCAAGGCGCTCATCAATATACTGCCATTGCAAGAAGGCGAGCGTATCACCTCGATTATGCCGCTGCCTGAAGATGAAACCACCTGGCAGGATCTCGACATTATGTTCGCGACCACTCGCGGGACAGTTCGTCGCAATTCACTTGCAGACTTCGTTCAGGTCAATCGCAATGGTAAGATCGCCATGAAGCTTGAAGACGGTGATGGCATCGTTGGGGTTGAAACATGCTCGCCTGAGGATAACGTTCTCCTGACAACCCAAATGGGTCAAGCTATGCGGTTTGGCGTTGATGAAGTGCGTGTTTTTGCTGGTCGTAATTCGGTTGGTGTACGCGGTATCAAGTTGGCAGAGGGCGACGAAGTTATCGCTATGTCGATCCTTGGGCATTTCGATGCCACTGCCGATGAGCGAACCGCTTATTTGAAACTACGTCGCCTCATTGAAGGTGATTCAAGTGAATCTGAAGAAGGCGAAGCAATGAGCGCCGCCGAGATCGACCAAGATCGCTACGCAGAAATGAGCGCAGCAGAGCAATTCATTCTCGCAATCTCTGAAAATGGCTACGGCAAACGCTCTTCAGCCTATGAGTATCGCAAAACCGGTCGCGGCGGCAAAGGCATTACAGCGATGGCCATGAGTGATCGCAACGGCAAAATCATTGCGTCCTTCCCGGTTGAAAACGATGATCAAATCATGTTGGTTACCAACGGTGGTAAGCTCATTCGTGTTCCAGTGGATGGCATTCGGATTGCTGGTCGCGCAACACAGGGTGTTACAATTCTGGATACAGCAAAAGGCGAACAAGTCGTTTCTGTTGAGCGAATTTCTGAACCTGAGCCAGAAGATGACGAAGACCAAGTTGACGGTAATGATCAGTCGGACGAAAATGGAGATGGTAAGGAAAGCGAATAGACGCATTCCTGCCCGTTATGGGGACTAGTCTATGATTTTGCTCGAGCCATCTGCGTTTATCGCGTTCATTACAGCGTGCTTTTTTGTGGCCATCGTTCCTGGACCAACCGTCACTTTGATCGTCGCTAATGCCCTCGCAAGGGGCCCAGTTGCTGGACTTCTGACAGTGCTGGGTGCGCAAATCGCCATATTCCTAATGGTGATTGTTGTCGCACTGGGCCTTCAAGCGGTAATAGGTTTTATGAGTTGGGCATTCTTTTGGGTGAAGCTAGTTGGCGCCGCCTATTTGTTGTGGATCGGCTATAAGATGATCACCAGTAGGGCCGGTCTGGTTTTTGACGAAAACACTTCTGTCAAAAGTGGCCACCAATCGGTCATTCAGGGCTTCGTGGTCACCATGTCAAATCCCAAGGCGCTGCTGTTTTTGGGAGCGTTTTTACCGCAGTTTATTGAGCCTTCAGCAGCGACCGCGCCACAAGTCGTTGGCTTAGGACTTATCACCATGCTGGTGTTTACAATTCTAGACAGCATTTATGCAGTTGCTGCAGGTGGCACGCGCAAGTTTTTGACCCAACAACGACTATCTATAGTCAACAAAATCTCAGGGTCGCTTTTGATTGTCGGTGGCGCATGGTTGGCGCTGCAACGCAAAATTTAGGAAGGAAACTCGATGACAAAGCAAATTGGGTTTTATCCCGGCTCATTTGATCCCATAACCAATGGCCATTTGGATGTCATCGAACGCGCATGTCGTTTGGTAGACAAACTAATTGTTGGTGTAGGTGTGCACCATTCAAAAGCGCCTCTAACAACGACAGAGGAGCGCTTTGAATTGTTGCAGCAAACAACCGCAGCAATGGCAGCGCGAAACAATACTGAGTTAGAATTGGTGACGTTTGACGGTTTGATGGTGCAGGCGGCTCGTGATGTCGGTGCAAACATCATTATTCGCGGTTTACGCGACACAACAGACTATAATTATGAAATGCAAATGGTGGGTATGAATGCCCAGATGGCGCCAGACCAACAGACGGTGTTCGTGCCTTCAAGTCCGCATGTCCGCCATATTTCGGCCACGCTGGTCCGTCAAATCGCCCAAATGAATGGTGACATTTCAGCATTTGTACCTTCCGCAGTTCTCAAACTATTGGCAAAAAAATGAGCGAAACTCCTAAAAAAAACAACCAATTTGTCTCTCTTTTGGTTGTGGCACTGCTGGCGGTTGCTGGTTATCTTTTGTATGTTAATTTTAAACCATCAGCGCCCGCTCCGGTTGAACCTGTTGAGTATGCTGCGTGTGAAACACCCAAGGCGCCTGATGGTGTCAAACCCGTTATGCTTCAACTTGAGCTTAAAACCGGCGACGTGTTGCTCGAGTTGCGCCCAGATTTAGCGCCCCTTCATGTGGCGCGCTTAGAATCCCTTGCAAAAGATGGCTTCTACAATGGCATTGTTTTTCACCGCGTAATTGACGGTTTCATGGCACAAACGGGCGATCCAACCGGCACTGGTATGGGTGGGTCTGATTTGCCTGATTTGCCTGCCGAGTTTACAGATACCCCTTACCAATGTGGCACCATCGGCATGGCACGAAGCCAAAATCCAGATTCTGCAAATTCACAGTTCTTCATTACTTTTGACGATGCAAATTTCCTTGATGGTCAATATACAGTGCTTGGATTCGTTCGCGATGGCATGGAACATATCCACCAGATCAAAAAAGGCACCGGCCAAAACGGTATCGTTACCGACCCAGACAAGATGATTTCACTCAAAGTGCTGGATCGCTAAGGCAGTTACGACCAAATAGTCAAAAAATGGGGCTAGCCGGAATGCGCTTGGCCGTATAAGTAGGCGGCAACAAAGGAGATTTAACATGGTTGAAATTAAAGATCGCGAAAACACATTGTTGCTTGAAACGTCAAAAGGCAGCGTTGTCATTCAAATGCTTCCAGATGTGGCACCAAAGCACGTTGAGCGTATCAAGGAATTGGCACGCGAAAACTTTTACGATGGTATCGTGTTTCACCGTGTAATTGATGGCTTCATGGCGCAAGTCGGCTGTCCGTTGGGCACAGGAACTGGCGGTTCTGACAAGCCAGACCTTGAGCAAGAATTCAACGAAACATCACATGTTCGTGGCACATGCTC
>NZ_CAKZPW010000046.1:0-10088 GCF_937139385.1 uncultured Maritalea sp.
ACTGGCAGTTAAGGCAATAATTGGGAGTTTTGGTAAATCATTTGCTTGCTCAAATTCACGTCGTTTTATCGAGGCTGTTAGTCCGTCCATGACAGGCATTTGTATATCCATTAGCACTACATCAAAACAGTCGTTTTCCATTTTCAATAGTGCTTGTTCGCCATTACGCGCAACAGATACAGTATGATGGTGACGTTTTAGCACTAAGCTTAATAGGTCTATATTCTGCTCAATATCATCAACTACCAATATGTGTAATTTAGGTAGCGCTTGATAACCTTGTTGCTCGACGACCTTATCCATAAATTCAATCGGCGTTAGAGGAAGGATAAAACTAAACTCAGAGCCTTCTCCTTCAATACTGGTCGCTGAGATTTCACCGCCCATTAATTCAACCAACTGTTTACTGATAGTGGTACCGAGACCCGTGCCACCAAAACGTCGGCTCATTGACTCATCCGCTTGAGCAAAGGCATCAAAAATAGTCTCAAGCTGAGCAGCAGACATGCCAATGCCGGTATCTTTAATGGAAAATTTAAATACCCCTGTTTCTACTCTTGAGATAGTAATATTGATGCTGCCTTGTTCGGTAAACTTTATCGCATTACCCAACAAGTTAGTTAAAACTTGGCGCAATCTATCTGGCGCACCATTAAAGTACCCTTGCGCTTGCAGTTTAATATTAAGGTTGAGTTCTATACCTTTATTTTGTGCCTCTAACCATAATGTTGACACAACAGCATCCACTTCTTCCACAAGTGAAAAGTCTCGAAGTTCAAGTTGAAACTTACCTTTTTCTAACTTGGCACTGTCGAGCAAATCATTCAAAATGTGTAGCAATGATTTTGCCGATTGGTTAATAGTTGTCAGGTGTTTATGTTGGCTAGCACTCATATCACTATCGAGCAAAATATCACTAAAACCAATAACTGCATTCATTGGCGTACGAATTTCATGGCTCATATTGGCTAAAAATGCTGAACGAGTTTCCGCGGCTTTTTCTGCTTTGTCTTTAGCCGCTATAAGCTCTGATTCCATTGCTTTGCGATCACTAATATCCATAATAAAACCATCAAGATAATAATCATCACTGTTTTCTACTTTAATGGCTCGACCATAACCAAGCATCCACTTCAAGGTGTTGTACCTGTCGATCAATCTAAACTCAAGCTGATAACCATTTGGGTTGTGTAAATCGGCTGAAGCAATAATGTGTAAATCTTCAGGATGAACAAAATCCCCCAAGCTTCTTTTTGGCTCAGGCATTAGGAAATCCGCTGCTGGATACCCTGTTATTTTTTCAACTTCATCACTAATAAATAAATTGGGCCAGCCCGGTACATCCAAACATCGATATGCTATACCTGGGATATTAGTCAATAATGAGCGAATTCTCATTTCATTGTCACGTATCGCATTTTCCATTTTTAAGCGATGCTGTGCCCTCTTCTAGACTGGACAAAGCTTCCAAGCCTGCAAATGCGGTGGCGGAAAAGCGATCCGGTGCGCCAGATGATACACTCAATTCAGGAACATCAGTTTGCCCCGTTGCCAACTGCAAACTGTAGCGCACACTGGCGTTTGGCACATTGCCCGACAGGGTGATGGCGTTTTCAGATTTTGTCGCACTCCACGTGAACGCGTCAGCAACTGGAGTTTTCGCCTTTGCTTCAGCCTCTAATCGCGCTTTCTCTTCAGCCTCAGCTTGAGCCTTGACCTGCGCCTCCGCTTCCAAAGCTAAACGCGCCTGCTCTTCCGCTTCGGCTTTCGCGATTGCTTCAGCTTCTAATCTTGCTTCTTCCTCGGCCGCTAGGCGCGCCTGTTCTTCTGCCTCAGCCTGCGCTTCTTCCTCTGCCGCTAGCCGTGCTTTTTCTTCTGCCTCAGCGGCCAGTCTTGCCTTTTCTTCTGCATCAGCCTTTGCTTTTGCTTGAGCCTCAAGACGCGCCTGCTCGTCAGCTGCTGCCTTTGCTTCAGCCGCCAGACGCGCTTGCTCTTGTGCTTCAGCTTTTGCTTCTGCCGCTAGCCGTGCCTCTTCTTCTGCTTTCGCTTTTGCGATGGCTTCTGCATCTTCAAGTGCAAGCTGCCAAGTTGGCTCTTGGTCTACGCTCAACATGTACTCAACAGCTGCGCCCACAGCTTTGTCAGCGGCCAAGCCATTCAGCTGCCACTGTGACCCATCGTAAGCCACAGTTCCTTCCTGCAACAAACCTAATGCGCCAAGGCCACGTTCTGTGCGCTCCAAAAATGCGCGTCGCTCTTCTGGTTGGCTGTTTGCAAGCTCCAAGCGATTGTCACGCTGAGCCCACACCAGATCATCAGCCAAAAAACCATCGTAGGTGATAAGACCATTCGAATTCTTAACCGCTGACCAAGTCAGCTGTTCAATTGGCAACACAACGTGCAAATCTAATCTAAATGCCGAACCAAATGGCGACAGTATTTTGGTGATTTGCTCGATGTCTTGATCTGAACGTGCGCTGCCCATGAGTGTCCAAACGTCGCCGGATAGACTTGCACGCCCCGCATCAAGGAGCTGCAGCGCATCAAACGCCGCCTCTGCTTTGTCCGCGAACCCGTCTGGTGCCCCAACGCCAATATTTAGGTTGCCAGTTTGGGCGTTTGGTACCTGAAATATCGCAAGCGTTTTGTCGTCAGGAACGTACCCTGTAAATACGATCTCGCCCGTTGATGGTTTTTCTGCCGCCCACAAATAGGGAATAATGGGGACGATGCGCGCGTCAATTTCAATTTTCCAATTGTTTTCTTCGCTTGCCAGATTTCCCAGATCATTGCTGATCGCAGTCACCGTGTCTTGATGATCTGCGACACCAGTTAAAAACCAATCTTGACCGTCGAAACCAAAGCGACCCGTTTCCAGACGTTGGAGCGCTGAAATGCCAATATTGGTTTTCTCATCAAAACCATCAGGCTCCCCGCTGGCCAAACTAACGTTTGAAGCACCCATGCCACTCAGCAAAAGCTGCATTTCTTCATTGCGCACAAAACCCTCAAAACTCAGGTCCCCGTTTTCAGCGCGGCGACCTTCAAACCGGTAGGGTTTGGCAACTGGTGGGGGCAAAACTGTAAACTGCGCTTGCCAAGTTTCTACTTCAACCTTCTTATCCAGAAACTCTCGTAAAAGACTGTTTTGATGTTCTTTCGTTTCAACGGTGGCGTTTAGTGCCCACGCATCATTCTGCAGCGCAATCTGACCCTCTACCATCAAATTTGAGGCGGATGCACTTGCCAATGCGATCTTTTCAAAGTCTTGGGGTTGACCGGCAGCAGGCAAGGTTTCATCGACAACTTGAGTATCAGGCAATATGGCGAAGACATCTTCATTCAAATCCGCGGATGGTGAGTATCCGGCTAAGCGAACGCGTCCATCCGTTTCTTTGTTTAATGACCAACTGTACGGTGACACTTCTGGCAGCTCAATGTCGGCCAAAGCGAGGTCGTAACCATCGGGTATGTTGTTGCCGAATTTCTCCTGCAACATAAGGAAGTCTTGCGGGCTAATGGCTTTGCCTTGAACCATAATCCGTTGGTCTTCAATCTGTGCAACCGCACCGGTTTGTAGGTGTTCAAGTGTGCTGATGAGCAAATTCATCGCTTCATCAAACTTCTCTGGTGCACCATTTGCAACGCGCACCTCACCTAGATCTTCACCACCATTCAGAGCCGAAATGGTTTTCAACTCATTGTCGGTCGGAACGTACCCGACGACCGACATTTTGTTGTCCACGAGTTCAAATTTGATCGTAAATGGTTTAATTGTCGGTCTCTCAATCTGAATTGAAACTTTGAATGGCGTGAGTTTCTTTTCTAATCCTGAGACTTCATCAAACGACTTAAAACTATCAGCCGCACCTGACATTTTGATCACTTCGTCGGAGATCTCAAACTCACCGTGCGGTAATCCATCCAAAGCCCTAAGCAATTTCGTTACGGCATCGGCAAATCCCTTTGGGCCGCCAGAACTAATGGCCAATGTTGCGACTGAACCGCCCAGCTGTTCAAGGTCAGTCAATTGTTGTTTGGATTCAACGTTGCCAGACAGAGCAATAGATGGTGCATTTTCTTTTTTGGCGGCAAAAACAAATGGTGAAGCGAGTGGCGGAACTATGTTTCCTTCGCCACGCACTAAATTGTCTGGGAACCCTGCACCAAATACCACATCGAGTGTATGAAACGACTCTTGATCTTTTGCGCGACCATCAATTGAGACCTTTAACCCATCAACGCTCACGATACCTTCATCAAAATGTTGAAGTAGTCTTATCGCAAACTGCGTGGCGTCACGCCAATCTCGCGCGGCTGGACCGCCAGAGGCAAGTTGTAAATCAACCTGCCCTTCCCCGAACCATTGCTTTGCTTGATCGCTCAGCGCCTCACTGGGCATGCCACCTACCATTGTACGTGACTTGTTATCCTTTGAAAGGCGCAGCGAAAATGGGTCAAGTTTGGGCGCAAGTGCAGCGTCAAGCGAAGCACTGCGCGTTTCAGGCGCTTCGGCAAGAATTTGATTTACCTTTGAGATTTGCTCTGCGCTGGTGCTGAGGCCCGCGGCATGGACATCGCGCCCATCAACTTGGACTCGTGCCCACGACAACCCGAGATTGTCGAGTTTTGTTTGCAATATCGTTTCAATATGGTGTTCGACATTCGGCTGATTTTGCCAAACGGCAAATGGCGCTCCAATCCCGACCGTCAGAACACCCATGCCAAGCAACATGACCCAATTAACGCGTCGAAAAATTCCCATCTGGCAAGCTACTCCAATTAGGGCACGCAATGATCAAAACACAAATTGAAACAAGATGTTTATTTGTTCGCCAAGGCCGTCATCCGCCGCCCACATTCTCCACCCTTGGCATAGGGCGAAAGTTTAAGCACAAATCGGCAGAGTTCCAGTGTTATTTTTGAAATTGTTGCAGCTGTTAACACTTAACAGGTGTCTCGACTTAATATTCCGGCGATTGAATGTGGTTAGAATACGATCAGACAAAAGAAAAGGCCCGGCAAATGCCGGACCTTTCCAAAATTCAATTCAGTCAAACCAAATGGCTTAGTTGAATGTTTTCTTGAATTTTGTAGATACTTTAGAAACGTTGTTGCTGTCGATGTTGAAGCCAACATTAACAGTAGCACCGCCACCTGGAGCCCAGTCCAAGTCACCTTCAAACGCTGTTACGCTTGCTTCGTCGAAGTTAACTTTGGCAGTTGCAGTCAAAGTATCAGAAACTTTGAACGCGCCTTTCAAAGCAAGATCCCAGTTGCTTGCATTGTCGAAACGACCAGCAACGGTGATTGTTGTTGTGTCGTTAACTGCTGCAACGCCAGAAACCGCAGCTTCCCAAACGTTTGCTGGGCGGAATTCTGCGCCAGCTGCCAATGTGAACATGTCCATAGTTGCTTTAGCAGTAACCAAAGCAGTCCATGCAGATGCGCTGTCTGTTGAGAATGCAGCACGGAAGCTCATGTCATCAACATTGAATGTTGCGCCAGTGTGGAAAGACCAAGCGTTTGCAGCAGCGATCAAATCGTCATAAACGAATGAAGCGTGTGCAGTACCCCAGTCTTGGCTTACACCAAGAGCACCAACCAAAGAAGCTTCGCCAGAAACGCGGCCAAGATCTTCAAGACCAACAGCTGCAGTTACGCCATCACCCAAGCTTGAAGAAACTTGCAACACGTAGCCGCCAGTGTTTCCTGTCAAAGCGATACCTTCGTCGTTGCCGTCGAGGTCAAGATCGTAGATTGCTGTGAAAGTCTCGTCGTCGCCATCGTTAGCGATTGAGCCTTTTTTACCAGCATAAAACACTGTTGCAGAAGAATCGCCAATGGCAACATATGCTTCGTTGATAACAGCGCGTGTTGAACCAGCTACGAATGTATCGTCTTCTTCTTCGCGAAGCTCAACAACAGCCATTGTTGGGCCGAAGTCGCTGTCTGCAGTTGCAGTAAACTTAAGCATCCAATCAAGATCAGAAGCTGTTGAGTTAACGCCAGCTGCATTGTTTGTCCAAGACCACTCGTAAGAAACGTCGCCTTCGATCTTCAAGCAGTTGCTTTCAGAAGAAATTGTCAAGCCTGTGATGTTCAATAGATCACAAGTGTCAAGTGCTACAGCGATTGGGTCTGCTGCTTGTGCTGATGTGCCAAGAGCAAGAACTGCTGCTGAACCGAGAAGTAGGTTCTTAATTGTCATAATACTGACCTCCAAAAATCAGTTAGTTGTTTAGGACCGGTTGTTACCGGCTGTTTGCCGAAACGAGGCCACACTTTTTATTGGTGTGTTTGACGCCGCGTATGCGACCGACAAACGAATCCATGCATGGTTTCGCATTAGCCAAACTACTCATACGCACTAAACATTCAAGCACAGATGTGTTGCCCTATGACGCTTGACCGACCGCTGTTGCATTTTCAACACAGATTATCGTTCAGCCTTGAACTGCAGTGGATAAGGCGGCATTTTTTACCTAGCAATTCGCAAGCGCAACGCCGGATCTTTATCATTTTTAAACCATTGAGGTCGCGTTGAAATTTGTTTTTGCCGTTGGTGCATGGTTGACGGCTGGGGCACATTATTGCATCTAGCTCTTCCCAAACTGGCACCCGCCACACGAATACACACCTTAGGACACAAGACATGAACGAACTCGGTTATTCTATGGGCGTGGATTTTGGCACGACGAACACAGTAATTGCATTTGCTTCGCCGACCGGGGAGATAAAGGGCGTAACGTTTGGCGCAGGGACAAATTCGAACGATGTTTATCGTTCGGTACTTTGCTTTCAGCGCGACGATTCAGGTGCAAATCCAAAAACCGAGGTTTCGGGCGGAATCGAAGCGATTGATGCCTATCTCACAAGTGCCAACGACGTACGGTTTATTCAATCCATTAAAAGCCATGCGGCAAGTCATCTGTTTGAAGAAACCCGCATATTCGGCAACGCGTTCAAATTTGAAGACTTGATGTCTACATTTCTGCAATGTGCTGTGAGCGATGCCAAAGGTGCGTTGACAGATTTCCCTGCTGAGTTTGTTTCAGGTCGCCCAGTGTCTTTTGTTGGCAGCAAGCCAGACGACGCTTTGGCCATGAGCCGTTATGAAGGGGCATATCAACTCGCCGGCTTTTCAAAACCACGCCATGTTTATGAGCCAGTTGGTGCCGCATATAGCTATGCGCAAAGGTTAGAAAAAGATGCAACCGTTCTTGTTGGTGACTTTGGTGGTGGTACCAGCGATTTTTCAATCATCCGGTTTGAAAAGCGCGATGGGCGCACCATAGCGCATCCGGTTGGATTTTCAGGTCTGGGGATCGCAGGGGATCGATTTGACTACCGCATCATTGACGCGGTTATTTCTCCCAAGCTTGGCAAATATGGACAATATAAGTCGTTCGACAAACTACTTGAGATGCCCAAACACTATTATACCCAGTTCGCGAAGTGGCATCAGCTGGCGCTTTTAAAGACCCCGGGAACAATCCGTGAGCTACAAAACTTGGCCAAAAGCTCCACACAGCCTGAACAAGTGGAAGCGCTGATTGAGACCATAATCGATGATCGTGGATTTGACGTTTATCGCGCTGTTTCTGCGGCCAAAGCAGCACTTTCCTCCAACCCAACCGCCAGTTTCAAATTGAAACTTGGCGACATTGACGTTGGTGCTGAAGTGAAGGTCGACGATTTCAACAATTGGATTGCGCCGGACTTAGCCCA
Source organism: uncultured Maritalea sp. (assembly GCF_937139385.1). Classification (NCBI taxonomy): domain Bacteria; kingdom Pseudomonadati; phylum Pseudomonadota; class Alphaproteobacteria; order Hyphomicrobiales; family Devosiaceae; genus Maritalea; species uncultured Maritalea sp. The sequence continues at coordinate 7,732 of NZ_CAKZPW010000046.1, forward strand.
AATTGGCAGCACTGTTGATGGCCTATTGGCTGATACTGCACTTTCTCCGGACGACATCGACAATGTATTCCTAACTGGCGGCAGTTCCTTTATTCCTGCGGTCCAGAGAATATTTTCTGATCGTTTTGGCGATCAAAAGCTGGCAGGTGGAAATCAATTCCAGTCCGTCGCTTTTGGCCTTGCATTGATTGGCCAAGAACCAGATCTGACGCCATGGCTGGCTGAAGGCACTTCATAGCAAAGCAACTGATTGGTCTTGTTTGCACAACAAGAATGGTTACGTTGGTGAATTAACGCCATTTTTGCGTCAGTTTGCAGGAGTTTTTTGCACATGCCAGGTCACAACCGTTTCCAATCCATCGCAGTTGTTCGAGAAATTGAATCACCAGAGAACCCTAGCGGCTTGGAAAAGCGAGTATCAGTTGTTCCGCAAGACATTGGCACGCTGCTGCAAACGGGTGCAGATGTTTATGTGGAAGAAGGCGCTGGCCTTGGTGTTGGTTTTTCTGATGAAGAATATGTCAAAGCCGGAGCAATTCTGCAGCCAGCGCATGAGATTTATCGCGATAAGGACCTGATCATCAAATTCAAAGGTCCATCACTTGAAAGCGTTGCTCACATGCACCCCGGATGCACCCTGTTGTGCATGGCACATTTTGGATCATTCCCGGACCGGGCCCGTGTGCTTGAAGAGAACAAGATCAATGTGATTGCGATGGAAGAAATCGTTGAATCGCCCAAAATCGATCCGGATCAAGCAATTCTATCGCGCACTGCGATGGCAACGGCCTTACAGCCTTACTTGGAAAACAATTCGATTGGTGGCTTAGACGTTAGAGTTTTGCAATGGTCACCACGCACATTGGCCGCCATCCGCCGCGCTGGCAACCGCGACCCACGCTCTTTAAAAGTGATCCATTCTGACGCAAGCATTGAACAACTTGATGCGACTGGGCCTACTGCGCTTTATTTCTATGATAGCGCGTCAACAACCAGCGACCATTTGATAGAGCACCTCAAGCAGACACACCCAAATCTGTTTGACTTAGTTGATTACGAAAAAAATCATGGCCAAACTGCGATCGAGAAATGGCGAGAAACCCACCCGCCCCTGCCATTCGGTTTACGGCGCATCCAATGTTTGCACCAAACTGGGCAAGCAGGCGCGCGCTATGGGTTGGAATTATTGGCTCAAAACAAACCAAATTTGGACGTTCAAAACGCCAAAGTTGTTGTGCTGGGCTATGGCAACGTGGCGCAAGGCGCTATGCGCGAACTATCGGACAAAGGCGTGCGAGAAATCAACGTGCTTGGCTTGACGCACACTAAGTCTGGACGAATTGAGTATTGGCTCAAGGATGCGGATCTCATCGTCAATGGCGCGGATCAACCGGTCAACCTGCGCGGCCGGAACTATTTGGTTGAGAATAGACATTTGGAGCAAATCATACCTGATGGGTCGGTGATCATTGATTTAGTTGGCGGCAGCCCCACCAATCGCTCGCCGATTGAACCTGTTCTATCCTGCACATTTTTGACCGAACCGCATTTTGTAACCCACGGGGTTACCGTTTCCGCCCTCTGGGGCTGGCCGATGCTGGGCATGATGCGCGAAACTGCGATTACATATTCTGGGCAAATCGTTGATGTTATTGCCAAACGGGAAATGCTGATCAACGGGTTAGACAGTTTGGCACCAGGTGTTCAACGTGCTTTGGTTTGCGGGCCACACACTGTTTAGTTGGCATCAACGACGAGATCAAAAACCACAATCCCGTCCGCTCCGCCTGCGCACAGGGCAACGAGCTCTTTGCCCAATTGCTGGTGCGCGGGGTGATTGGCGTAGTCTTGCAATGCGGCATCATTTGTAAAACTGGCGATAAAGCCGTGGCTAAATTCGCCCGATTTTTGTTCAAAGTCTTTGTTCGGGCCGGCTTTAATTGAAATCAGCCCTGTGATTTGGCCAACAAGGGCTTCAAAACTTTGCACCGCTTCAAGTCTTTGAGTTTCAGATACGCCGGTGCGAAATGAGCAGAAGACACAGTGCTTAATCATCGTTTCAAACCCTATTGCTGGCGCTGCGCGATTAACCAAACCGGCTGATAGGTCAGTGGCAGCTTGCCGCCATGGCCAAACTGGTTTGCATAGCGTTCTTCAAAGGATTTGAAATTGGCTTTCGTCAGAATACCATCTGCATTGCCGTTTACACCTGTGTTGCGCAGGTGGTGCAAAAGCGGAGATAACCCATCAAACTCAAGCTGGATTTGATCCATTTTGAGGTGTTTGACGTCCATAAAGTCCGGCAACATGGCTTCTAGCTCGGCGCAATCTGTATAGCTGGGTGCTGCTGCTCGAGA
>NZ_CAKZPW010000047.1:0-10090 GCF_937139385.1 uncultured Maritalea sp.
CACTTCTGAATCAAAGCTGTTCTCTGGTTCTTCAACTGAATTTGGCCAGCCGCCCAACAATAATGTGAGCTTTGTGGATGCGGCCATGCCCGGCATGTTGCCGGTGATCAATGAAGAATGTGTGCGCCAAGCTGTGCGCACAGGTTTGGGCCTAAAAGCGCAAATCAACAAACGATCATTGTTTGACCGTAAAAACTATTTTTACCCGGATTTGCCTCAAGGCTATCAGATTTCACAGTTTAAAGACCCGATTGTTGGCGAAGGTAAAATCTACCTCGACATGGGTGAAGACGGTGAAGTTGAGATTGGCGTTGAGCGTTTGCACCTTGAACAAGATGCGGGCAAATCAATTCACGATCAGCACCCAAATATGAGCTTTGTTGATCTGAACCGTTCGGGCGTTGCTTTGATGGAAATTGTTTCAAAGCCTGATTTGCGTTCAGCCGATGAAGCTAAAGCCTACATCAACAAATTGCGCACGATCTTGCGTTATTTGGGGACGTGTGATGGCAACATGGAGCAGGGCTCCATGCGTGCAGATATCAACGTTTCTGTGCGTCGTCCGGGCGGTGAATTTGGCACGCGTTGCGAGATCAAAAACGTCAACTCTGTGCGTTTTGCAGGCCAAGCGATTGAATATGAAGCCCGTCGCCAAATTGATATTCTGGAAGATGGTGGCACTATTGACCAACAAACCCGTTTGTTTGATCCAAAACTGGGCGAAACACGCTCGATGCGCTCAAAAGAAGAAGCGCACGACTATCGCTACTTCCCAGACCCAGATTTGTTGCCGCTTGAGTTCGATGATGCTTACATCGAAGCATTGGCAAAAGATTTGCCAGAGTTGCCGGACGAAAAACGTGCGCGTTTCATAACCGAATTTGGCCTGTCATCATATGATGCCAGTGTTTTGGTGGCAGATCGAGAAAGCTCTGCATACTATGAAGCTGTGGCTGACGGACGTGATGGCAAACTGGCGGCCAACTGGGTGATTAATGAGCTCTTTGGTCGGTTGAACAAAGAAGGACTTAACGTCACTGATAGTCCTATTTCTGCCGAACAATTGGGCGGCATCGTTGAATTGATTTCAAAGGGTGATATCTCAGGTAAAATTGCCAAGGATGTTTTTGAAATCGTTTGGACCGAAGGTGGCAACCCGGCTGAAATCGTTGAAAGCCGCGGCATGAAACAGGTTACTGACACTGGTGCGATTGAGAAAGTGGTTGATGAGATCATTGCAGCAAATCCTGATCAGGTGGAAAAAGCCAAGCAAAATCCAAAGCTTATGGGTTGGTTTGTTGGTCAGGTGATGAAAGCATCACAGGGCAAAGCAAACCCACAAGCGGTGAATGAGATTTTGAAAGCCAAGTTGGGCCTTTAGTCAAATGGGTGCGGATCAAAATCCATTTTCGATCCGCACCGCACTAGTTTCAGATGCGCCAAAACTGAGCTCTATGATGGTGCGCTCTTGGCGCGAGAGCTATGTGGACATTATCCCAGCCCCAAAGCTAGAAGAGATCTGCACAGTTTGGCTGACGGCTGAGAAATTTGAAGAACGCCTTAGCGACACGAACGCTTGCAATTTGATTGCTGTGTCGGCCGGCGAAGTTGTTGGCCACATCTATGTCTTACCGCGCCAAAACAATTCCTTGCTGGTCGCCTATCTATATGTGCTCAAAAGCTCAGCACGTCGCGGCATTGGAAAAACACTGTTGTCCAGTGCCATTGAGTGTTTTCCTGGCGCTGCACATGTTGAACTTGGCGTACTTGAACACAACCATGCCGCCATTGCTTTTTACAAAGCAATTGGGTTTTATGAAGCAGGACCAGAGCCAAAGCCTGCTGATGAGCCGTCCAGCCTTAAGATGACCATGACCCTTTGATGATATTTGGTGTGTTTTATGCCCATTCAAGTTTCAATTCGGCCGACGATGGCAGAAGATGCTGCCAAACTTAAGGCTGCATTGCTGTGCATTTGGCACGAAACTTATGATTCCTTTTTAGGCACAGACCGCGTTACAACGTTGGCAGAGGGATGGCATACGCTTGAAAAGTTGATTGCCGAAGCTCAGTCAGAACGGATTTGTAGCCTAGTCGCTTATGACAAAGGGCAGATTGTGGGGCATGCACTGATGTACGAACCTGAACCACGTACCATCCATTTGGCCCGGCTTTATCTTGATCATGAGTATCATGGGCAAGGAGTTGGCAAAGCCCTATTGCAGCAAGCCATTGGTGCCTTTCCTCACGCTTATAAAGCGTATCTGGAAGTCTATGAACCGAATAGGCGTGCGGTTGAATTCTATAAAGGGCAAGGTTTTGAAATCGTTGCAAAAACCCGGGACGCTCATACCGATGATGTGCTTTACGAATACAGGATGGAAAAGGATCTAACGCGTCATGGCGAATAGCGTTTCTCGACTGTTTTATACTATTTTGGCCAAGGATGTGACCGCCACTGCTGCGTTTTATTGTTCCATCTTGGAACTTAAGCGGCACTTTGATAGTGATTGGTTCGTCATACTAACGCCGGAGAGCGGGCCACTAATTGAGCTTGCAATTTTGGACGAAGCCAACCCCATTGTGCCAAAAGAAATGGCGAAACGCGCGACCGGCGGCATTCTGACATTTGTCGTTCAAGATGTTCACCAATCGCATACTGCAGCAATGCAGTTGGGTGCAAATGTCGTTTCGGTTCCGACTGCGATGCCATATGGGCAAGAGCGGATGCTCGTTGAAGACCCTAATGGACAATTGATCGATATCTCCTCGCCAACGGTTCCGGTTCAAAACTAGATTTTGCCCCGAAGGGAAGGTGCGTCTTGAACACAAAAAGCTCGAATTTTGACATCAAGCCAATTGCTCTTGAAACCGTACCTCAACTCAAGCGGCTGCTTCATGCGGTTTGGTCGATCACCTATCAGGACACATTGGGTCAACCGCTCATTGATGAGCTTTCAGATGACTTACATGCCGATGAAAAACTCAACGGCGAAATCGTGGATTATAGCAAGCTGAGTTTGGGTGCATTTGTTGGTGACAAACTAATTGGGCACGTCATGGTGGTCTTTGAGGAACCTAACAACATCTATGTTGGCCGTCTGTATGTTGATCCGGCCTTTCAGGGCAAAGGTGTTGGCCGCGCCCTAATGGGCGCCGCGGAGGCGGGGTTTGAAGGTGCTACCACCGCAACTCTTGAAGTTTTTGAGACCAGTAAGGGTGCAATAGAGTTCTACAAGAAAATGGGGTATCAACAAGTGGGGCGCAACCGATCCAGCCACGCCACTCCGAACGAATTGTTTGATTTGCATTTCATAAAGATGCTTTAAATAACGAACAAGCATTTCATTTGGGTTGTGAGCGAGCGCGCATTTGAGGGGTGCGGAACGAGTCTTGTTGGCGATTTGGAATTTGATAGGTTGATTGAACCTGCGGCCAATTGGTCCAATTCGTTGACCTCAGAAGGCGAGTGGCACTTGTGTGCCACCCGAGGCTACTAGGCAGCGTTTGCAAGAGCTCTTGTCGCGTTTTTAAAATATTCTGCCGACACGCGATCTAGGAAGGCCGCCAAATTGTTGTGCCCTTTGATGTGATCAGCAAGTGGCGTTTGGACGGGGTTTTGGACCAAATTGATCAAACAGCCATAAACGCTGGCATCGATTGAGGTTGGTCTGTCACTCAAGAAATAATCTGTGTCGCCTAATAGTGCATTCAAATCATTGATAATTCGCTTGCCAAGTGTATAGGCCTCATCTGGTGAGTGTCGACCGATCCCTTGGCCAAACAATGCACTTTGGATCATTTCGCGCGCTCCAGCGCTCACTTCCTGGCGTATGCCTTCGGGCATATGGCCAAAGAAAATGTTTTCCATTATTGGCCAGTTGGCATCAATCTGCCAGCGGGTATATACCAGAATAAAATAGAGTTGCTCTTCAACTGTGCCCATGATCATGCGGCCCATCGCTTGTTCTCTTGGGCTCAAATGTGCGAGCAAATCGACATTATATTTTGTTTTGAGATGTGCCTCAATAAATTGGGTATCCCCCAATGGATCCCCTGCGTCCTTGATAAACGGAACCTTTTGCTTTGGTCCTTCGCGAGGGTCCATTTGTAATTCGCGCTCAAATTCAAGCCCTGATAATTGCAGGATCATATCCAGCTTGGTGCAAAACGAGCTAAGATTGGCATTTGATGGCGGCGTTGGTGGTTGAAAAAAGGTGATCATTTTTGCAGTTCCCTGTTTGGTTGTATGAAACTGACAATACTGACAGGATGCTGACAGCGTTGTGTCAGCATGGAGTGCAAAATGAGAAGAGCCGACCGGTTGTTACAGATTGTTCAAATTCTACGGCGGGCCGCCGGCAAGCCGGTTTCCGCGCGCCAGAGTGCTCAAGAGCTTGAGGTGACACAACGTACGATTTATCGCGATATGGTGTCACTTGAGTCGATAAATGTGCCTGTGCGTGGGGAAGCAGGTGTGGGTTATGTGCTTGAAGGTGGGTTGGATTTGCCGCCGCTGATCTTTAATTCAACCGAGTTAGAGACCCTAATGCTTGGTGCTCGATGGGTTCAGGTGCATGGGGATGCAGACCAGCAATTGGCGGCTAAGGACGTGGTGACAAAAATTGGCGCGGTATTGCCCGTTGAGCTAAAGGCAGAGTTTTTCGATGTGGCGCTTTATGCGCCCGCAAGAACAAAGGATCGATTTGAGGGGCATGTAAGTTCGCATCAACTCAGGGCCGCACTTAAAACAGGCAAGGTTTTGCGAATAGCATATTCGAACGAAGCCAGCGAATTGAGTGAAAGGCGGGTTTGGCCAATTTCGATTGGTTATTTTGATTTCAAAAGGTTGATGCTGTGCTGGTGCGAGCTGCGGCAAACATTTCGCGCCTTCCGGGCCGACCGTATTGCAAAACTTGAAATATTGGAGGAGAGGTTGCCACGCTCTCGAGAGGCGTTGAAGCGCGAATGGTGGGAGCTAGAGTTGCGAAAAAAGGCAGACTTTGAAACGCGGAGGAAATGAAGCCTAACCGCTGTCGTCGGGACGCACAGAGAAATGACGCATTCAATTTGCTCAGGTTGGCAGTTTATTTGGACGCAAGGCCCTATATAGCCTGCCATCAATTGCCAGAATGCCAATGAAAATGGCGAGCATGCCCAAAATATGCACGGTTTGGATTTGCTCATTCAACACGATATAGCCCAAAAAGATTGCAGAAATAGGAGCAATGAATGTGGATGTGGACATATTTGTTGCGCCCACGCGTTCCAATATTCGGTACATCACGAGAAATGTGAAGGTAGTGGCAATCAGCCCGATGTAGAGCAATGCCCCCCAACTCTGCGCAGTTTGAATGTGCGGCACGCCTTCTGTCAAAAGGACTACAGGGACAAGAGCGATCGTTGCACCGCTCAAGGCGATAGTTGCGATAAATGAAGGGTTTAGTCGTTTGAATGAGCGCGTGTAGTTCAGTGCTATGCCATACATTAGGGTGGCCAACATCATGAGGCCAATCGCCCAGATTTCAGATTGGCCACCACGTTGCAATGCTGGCAACGCGATAAGTGCAACACCGCTAAATGCAATGGCAACTCCAACAGATTTGGCTGGGTTCGCTTTTTCACCGCCCGGCCAAAAATGAGAGACGATGACGACCATGATTGGCGTCATGGCGTTTACAATGCCTGCGATACCAACGTTGACGTAGTTCTGGGCGAGCGGGAAAAGAGCAAATGGCACTGAAAAATTGATCAAACCCAATAACGTGAGGCCCGCGTAAATCCGCCAATCGGTTGGCAGTTTTACTTTGGTCGCCAATAAATATGCCCAGCAACCAATTGCCGCGACACCTACACGGCCAAGTGAAACGGAAAGCGGCCCCAGTTCACGAATAAGAATCGCATTAAACAGAAATGAGCCGCCCCAAATGACGCCAAGCCCGATGATGATAAGCCAGTCCGATAGTTTCATGTGACGCAGTCCTTTGATCAGACGATGACGCTACGCCTTGATGGACTGTCTGTCGAACCGATTTTGACGATGATTGCATCACAATTTGTGATGGGGTTACCAAGCGTGGGGTTCGCCGTTCCACTTGAAGAACTTCCCGCTGTCGGCGAGGCTGAGTTTTTCAAAACATTGGTATAGACCACTTGCGCTTTGGGGCGGAGTTATGTCAGCTGCTTGCCCGCCCATGTCGGTTTGAACCCACCCAGGGTGATACATGGCCACCGCTATGTTTTCTGCCCGTAATTGGTTTGCCAACAAAGTCATTGTGCGGTTGAGCGCTGCTTTGGATGAATTATAGGCGAAACGGCCTTGGGTTTGATATTGCATTGCGCCCAACTGGCTCGAAATGGCGACGATCTTGCCATTTTTGCTTTTTCGAATGTTCTCTATCAAAGCTTCGGTGACACGGATCGGGCCCAACGTATTGATCGAGAGTGTTTCCATCCATTCGTCGTAATCAATATCGCCCAGCGATTGATGTTCACCTCCAATTACGCCAGCGTTGTTCACCAGAATGTCTATGGGGCGGTCGCCAATCGCTTTTGAAAAAGCTTCGACCGATTGCGCGCTAGAAACATCCAGTTGAACAACTTCAATGTCGCCATCTGTGGCATCGGCCAAATCGTTCAGGGCAGTTGCTTTTTGTGGTGTGCGACAAGCAGCAATGATTTGCCAATCGCCGTTTGCAAGATAGCATTTGACCAATTCGAACCCGATGCCGCGATTTGCGCCTGTGATCACTACGGTTTTGGTCATGTGCTTTTTCCTAGTTTGGCCAGATCAAATTGGTTTGGTCGGCTGTTTCTGAATCGCCATTTGTGCGCTTTTCGATGAATTGTTTTAGCGCCAATGGGTAGATCTGATGTTCTACTTTTAGAATGCGTGCGGAAAGTGATTCAGCGTTGTCACTATCGAGCACGGGAACTGCAGCCTGCAAAACGGGCGGGCCCGCATCCAATTCAGGTGTAACTTCGTGCACTGTTGCGCCCGCAATTTTTACACCTGCGTCCAAAGCTTGTTGTTGGGGGTGTAGGCCCTTGAATGAAGGCAATAGTGAAGGGTGAATGTTGAGCATTTTGCCCGTCCACTTTTGCGCAAACCCGTCAGCGTGAATGCGCATATAGCCAGCGTGGGCCAAAAGCTCTGCGCCCCACGCTTCAAGTTGTGCATCAAGTGCTTCACAAAATGATTCACGACTGTCAAAATCCTTTTGGGAAATAACGGCTGTTTGAATATTTTCACTTTGGGCAAACTCCAAACCGGCAGCGTCTGCGCGGTTGGAGAATACGCCAATAATTTCAGCGGGATAGTCTTCTTGTTTCGCAGCTTGAATCAATGTGCGCATGTTCGAGCCACGTCCTGAAATCAGAATTGCGACCTTGGTTTTCGCGCTCATAGTGAAAGCTCACCCGAGTAAACAACCGCTTCGCCATCCCGATCAATCAGTTCACCAAGAACAAGTGGTTCTTCACCTGCTGATTTAAGCTCTGCGATCAGCGTGTCTTTTTCGTTTGCGCTTGCTACCATGACCATGCCTACACCACAGTTAAAGGTGCGCATCATCTCGTCAGTCGCGACACCGCCTTGTTCAGCCAGCCAACGAAAGACCGGAGGAGCGACAATTGCTGAGCGATCAATTGATGCTGCAAGCGTATCAGGCAAGACGCGTGGGATGTTTTCCGTAAAACCACCACCTGTGATGTGGGCAAGGGCTTTGATTTTTACGCCGTTTTTCAGCGCTGCCAATATCTGGCGCACATAGATGCGCGTAGGGCGCAATAATGCCTGACCAAGGGTCACGCCATCTTCAAATGGGGCGGGTGCGTCCCATGCCAAACCGGACAGCTCAACGATTTTGCGCACCAGCGAATAGCCGTTTGAATGAACGCCCGAAGAGCGGAGGCCGATAATCACGTCGCCTGCTGCAAGATCATTGGTTGGTAGCATGTGGCCACGTTCCGCCGCGCCAACGCAAAATCCAGCAAGGTCGTAATCGCCTTCTTTGTACATGCCCGGCATTTCTGCGGTTTCGCCACCAATCAACGCGCAATTGGCATCGCGGCAGCCAGCGGCGATGCCTTCAACAACTGCAACAGCCACATCGTTTTCGAGCTTGCCGGTTGCATAATAGTCAAGAAAGAATAGTGGTTCCGCACCTTGCACAATGAGGTCGTTTACGCACATGGCCACCAAATCGATGCCGACGGTACCATGCACACCGCTATCGATCGCGATTTTCAGCTTTGTGCCCACGCCGTCATTTGCTGCAACAAGAATTGGGTCCGTAAAGCCTGCGGCCTTAAGATCAAACAACCCGCCGAATCCGCCAATCTCTGTGTCAGAGCCGGGGCGTTTTGTTGATTTTACTGCTGGTTTGATGCGTTCAACTAATTCGTTGCCAGCGTCGATATCCACGCCTGCGTCACGATATGACAGTGAGTTGGTTTTTTTTGGTGTTTTGTCTGGCATTTTGTGCCCCAATCCCTATTTTTAGGCATGTTCGCGCTGTTAGGCGAAAATGTTGATGCGATCAGCCATATCTGGTTGAATAAGCGCATTCAAAACGATATCAGCGCTGATAAAGGTTTGAGCACATTCACGCAAGAGGCGGAGCCCTATATGACACTGCAAAATCAGATAAAAGCGTGGGTTGTTATGCTCGCCGTGTTCATTTTGTTCATGTGGGTGTTCCGCGGTATCCTTTTGCCGTTCATTGCGGGTATGATTTTGGCTTATTTGCTGGATCCTGTTGCGGATCTTTTGGAAAAGATCAAATTCTCTCGTTTTTGGGCAACCTTGACCATTCTGGTTGTTGCTGTTGCTGTGTTTATTGGGCTGTTTTTGTTCATTGTTCCACCGTTGATCAACCAACTGGTGGGTCTCGTGGCGCGGTTGCCGGACTATATTTCACAGTTGCAAGTTTTTGCGACCGAATATGGCAATAAATATGCGCCCACGATTGTCGAGAGATTAGGTGAAGAGCGCGCTGCGGAATTCCAAAAATGGCTCAATCAACTCCTAAATCAAGGAGTTGGCGTAATGGTCGATGTCTCGACAAAAGTTGCGCAAAGCGGTTTGACGATGCTCAACGCCCTTGGTCTGATGATTGTGACGCCGGTTGTGGCCTTTTATTTGCTGCTTGATTGGGACCAAATGGTCAAGCGGATCGATGAGCTTTTGCCACGGGCCCACCGAAAAGAGATTCAATACGTCTTTAGTGAAATCGATGTCGCAATGGCTGGTTTTGTGCGCGGGCAGAGTTCTGTGGTCATGATTTTGGCCGCGTTTTATGCCACCGCACTGACCTTGGTTGACCTAAACTTTGGACTGGCCATCGGTTTGGCCGCTGGCTTTTTTAGCTTTATCCCATATGTAGGGTTTTTGGTTGGCTTTGTGCTCTCTATTGGCGTGGCCATTGTGCAATTCTGGCCGGACTGGTTCATGGTCGGTGTCGTGTTCGGCATTTTCATGGTTGGGCAATTTATCGAGGGCAATATTCTTTACCCCAAATTGGTGGGCCGCTCTATTGGCGTGCACGCGGTCTGGCTCATGTTTGCATTGTTCGCCTTTGCACTCCTATTTGGGGCCGTTGGTGTACTGCTTGCAGTTCCTATGGCCGCTATCGCCGGTGTGCTTGGTCGATATGCGGTTAAGAAGTATCTTGAAAGCCCTCTTTATGAGCCGTCCAACACATCAGGCACCGCTGTGGCAGATTTGCCAAAAGCTGATATTGCAGAAAGCGCAAAACAATAGCGCATGAAAAACGATAAGACTGAGACCAAACAGGGCCAGCAATTGGTGCTGGATTTGCCGGTTGAGACCGCAATGGGCGAAGCTGACTTTGTTGTTGGAGCTGGCAACAAAAATGCCTACGACCACTTTTTGGTTGCTAATGAGTGGCCCGCGCAGGTGAGCGTTTTGTTTGGTCCACCTAAATCGGGCAAGACCCACTTGGCAGGTATTTGGGCCAAACACATGGGCGCCTTGAGCATTGAAAAAAATGATGAATGGCCTGACTATTTAGAGTCAGATTTATTGGTGGAACACGCTGACTTGCTTTGGATGGGCGAGACTGCGCTT
>NZ_CAKZPW010000048.1:0-14324 GCF_937139385.1 uncultured Maritalea sp.
GATGTCTTCAAGCGACACAGCATAAGAAACGCGGAAGTGTGGCGACAATCCATATGCCCCACCATGCACGGTGGCCACATCAACTTCGTCTAGCAAGGCCAGCGCCACATCTTCATCCGTTACAAGCTTACGACCGCCTTTGGTGGTCTTGCCCAACAAACCGGCGCACGAAGGATAAACATAAAACGCACCATCTGGTGTCAAACAGTCAAGGCCTTCAATCGCATTGAGCCGTTTAACCAAATAGTCACGCCGCTCAATGAATGCGTCGCGCCACCCGTCCAAAAAGCTTTGATCACCGTTTAGTGCTTCAACCGCTGCCCATTGCGCAATAGAACACGGGTTTGATGTAGATTGCCCTTGCAGCTTGCGCATGGCTTTCAATAACCAATCTGGCCCCGTGCAATAACCAATCCGCCATCCGGTCATGGAGTAGGCTTTAGATACCCCATTCATCGTCAAAGTGCGCGCAGCCAAATCGGGCGCAATTTGCGCCATCGTGTAAAATTTGGTGCCATAAGTCAGATGTTCATAAATATCATCCATCAAAATATGGACCTGCGGATGCGCCCGCAGCACATTGGCCAATGCTTCCAACTCTTCTTTAGAATAAACCGCACCCGACGGATTGCCCGGCGAATTGATCAAGAGCCACTTGGTTCTTGGCGTTATCGCCTTGGCCAACTCATCCGCAGTTATCTTAAAGCCGCTCGCCGCGCTCGTTTGCATAATCACAGGGGTTGCGCCGGTCAAATTGACCATTTCAGGATATGATACCCAATAAGGCGCAGGCACCAATGCCTCATCACCCGGGTTGAGCGTTGCCACCAGCGCATTAAAAATGATCTGTTTGCCACCGGTCGCCACAAAACAAGCGCTCGGCTCAACATTCAAACCGTTCTCACGCGCAAACTTTGCAGCAATCGCGGCCTTGAGCTCTGGAATACCATCAACTGCTGTGTATTTTGTCTTGCCCGCATCCAGCGCGCGCTTGGCCGCAACTTTAATGTGGTCGGGCGTATCAAAATCCGGCTCGCCCGCACTCATAGGGATAATATCAACACCCGCGGCACGTTTTTCCAAAGCAATTGCGGATATGTTCATACTGGCAGAAGGTTTCACGCGCTCAAGCGCATCAGAGATCATGGTCATGAAAAAGATTCTTTGGTTGGGTCCTATCAAAATGGATCAAAACAAGTTCGTTGCGGTTTGGCAAGCAGCAAGTGCCAAAAGCTGTTGCCACAAACTTGCCGCACAATTGAACGCAAATCTCCTCAGTTTCATCCAACTCTGAACGCAACTGATCGGCACATTGCCATCATCGAACAATGATACGGATGGGAACAAAGCAATGAGCGCGTTAAAAAAACGAAATAGCAGCTTGGCCAAATTCACCGGCGCCTTCGCAGGACTATTTGCCATTTTGCTGGTTGTCAGCCCTGCATTTGCAGCAAACGCTGATCATTCTAACGCGCTGGCGCTCAGCATCATCTTGCCAGCCCTTGCCCTTTGTTCCGCAATCATATTTGGCGTCTGGCACCAAATGAGCCGCGCTAAGTTCAAACATATTCGCGTGCGCAATCTGCGCCGCTAGAGATATTACTCAACGACCTCCATTCTGCACCGCTTTCCAGCAGAAGCCTTCTATTTTGGAAAGCATCCCCCAAAACTTGATGACCGGTGCCTCCCCCGCATCGGTCTTTTTTTGTCCGCTGTTTCAAACCTTTCCAAGCTTACCAATTATTCATCCGGCGGAAAACTTTAGGCAACGTGACATCCCCTATCTTCATTCTCGATCAGACGCACAACACGAAGCGCCCAACAGATCGGGCAAAGGAAAAAGAAATGAAAAAACTCTCAGCACTCGTAACCGCAGCAACTCTTGTTGGCACACTATCAATCAGCGCGTTTGCTCCAGCCGCATTCGCCCAAGACAATTCAACCCAATCGCCAAAAGCTGAACAGAAGCAGGACCATAAAGGCAAAGGCCAATTCCGCCCAATGCGCGGTGGTCACGGTTTCCTAGGTTCCATTTGCTCAACTGAAGGCGCTGATCGTTTGGACAAAATGCTCGAAATCATGGCCATTCGCATCGATCTAACAGATGCCCAACGTCCAGCATTTGACGACCTGAAAACCGCAGCGCTAACTGCACAAACAGACTTTGCGACAAGCTGTGCGCCGCTTAAAGAACAAAAACCTGAAGGTGCGGCGGAAAAGCTTAAACACCGTTCCGCAATGATGGAACTGCAGTTGGCCAGCATGAACACAGTTATGCCTGCGTTTGAAGCCTTCTATGACTCATTGTCCGACGAACAAAAAGCGCAAGTCAACAAAGCTGGCGGCAAAAAAGGTCGTCCAGGCATGGAGCACGAAAACGGCGAGCGCAAAGGACAAAAAGGCCATTGGGGCAAAGATGGCAAAGGCCCGCGTGGCCAAAAAGGTCAATCAGCTCCTGCGCCAACCAACGGCTAACACGTAGCGATACACTGTCTGGCGGCAAGCCCCCGTCGTCAGACATTTCTCCCAACACTTGTTCCCGCAAAGGAGCGTCAATTGTCCCCAGGCAATTGGCGCTCTTTTTGACTTGCCGATCAAACAATCTCAAGCTACCAATGTGGTTCAACCAATTCTTTCGGGATGACGATCATGACATTGCCATTAAACACTACGGCGGTTCGCGCCAATTTTCCTGCGTTCAAGCAAGCTGATTTGCAGGGTTGGGCATTTTTCGAAAATGCCGGCGGTGCTTATATGGCCCAACAAGTCATCGATCACTACAACCATTATTTCACGGCGCACAAGCTTCAGCCCTACGGTACCTACCCCGCATCACAAGAAGCAGGTTCGGAAATGGACCGGGCCCACGTCCGCTTGGCCAAGGTGCTCAACACATCCGTTGATGCGATCCACATTGGCCCATCCACATCCGCAAACACATATACTCTTGGCAAAGCGTTTGAAGAGTTTCTGAGCGCGGGCGATGCAATCATCGTGACCAACCAGTGCCACGAAGCAAATACGGGCGCATTCCGAAAGCTGGAAAAAATCGGTGTAGAAGTGCGCGAATGGCAAGTGAACACCGAAACCGCAGAATTAGAGCTTGATGCCCTAACTGCCCTGCTTGATGACAAAGTCAAACTGGTCACCTTCCCCCACTGTTCCAACATTGTTGGCCACATTAATCCAGTTAAAAAAATTTGCGAAATCGCCCACTCAGTTGGCGCGATCACCGTAGTTGATGGCGTTGCCTACGCCCCACATACTTTACCCGACATCACCGATTTGGGTGCAGATATCTATTTGTTTTCAACTTACAAGACTTACGGTCCCCACCAAGGGGTAATGGTGGTGGATCCAGATTTGGCCAAAAAACTGCCAAACCAAGGCCACTTCTTCAACAAAGACATTTTGCGTAAGCGGTTGGTGCCAGCGGGCCCAGACCATGCACAAATCGCGGCATGTAATGGCATCGTTGACTATTTAGATGAACTTGCAAAAATTGCTGGCACACAAGGTACGCCCGACCCTTATCGGGCAACATCTTTGAAAATGCGCGCGCAAGAAACACAGCTGGTTGAACCGCTTATGGACTATTTGCGCGGACGTAATGACGTGCGCATCATTGGCCCATCAACGCCAATCGACCGTGTGCCAACCATTGCAATTCATTGTGAAAAACCGGGCCAAGAGCTAGCGCAAGATTTGGCCAAACACAAAATTATGGCCGCCGGTGGTCATTTTTATGCCTATCGGTTGATAAAGGCATTGGATTTGGGTGTTGACCATGGCGTTTTGCGCATGTCATTTGTGCATTACACCGCTCAAAACGAAATCGACCAGCTCATCAAAGCGCTCGATCAAGTTCTTTAGTTTTTCGGCGACGCCTTATACTGGCGCAAAGCCCATCTAAGTTGTGAAAGTTGTCGCCCATGACGCGCGCCACCGCTACAGCATTGCTGATCGTTGCCACCATTATTTGGGGCTCGGCCTTTATCGCCCAAAAATCTGCAATGGGCTCAATGGAGCCTTTCACATTTCTAGCAGCACGCTATTTGCTTGGTGGCATACTAATTTTGCCGCTCGCTATTTGGGAAAGTCGCCGTGTCAACAAACCAATCACCAAAAAAGGCTGGCAATTGATTGGTCTTTTGATCATCGCATTCTTTTTTGGGTCTTGGTTGCAACAGATTGGGCTGCTCACAGCTTCGGTTACCAACACCGGGTTCTTGACCGGCTTCTACGTCTTTTTTGTGCCAATTCTCATGGTGGTTTTCACCAAGGCGAAACTGCACAACCTAATTTGGGTGGCTGCCGCGTTGGCCTTTTCAGGGCTATTTCTACTCAGCGGTGGCAAAATCGAAAACTTCGTTATCGGAGATTACTACGTCTTCGCCAGCTCGTTCTTTTGGGCAATGTATGTGTTCTTTTTGGGCACCACCGCTCAAACCACACAGCGCCCGATTACTGTGTCCGCGATCATCTTTTTGATCGGTGGCAGCATCTGCGCCGCTGGGGCATTGGGCACCGAAACGGTGACCATTGAGGCTATTCAGATCGGTTGGGTTGAAATCCTATACACCGGCATCCTATCCACAGCGATCGGCTTTACATTGCACACCGTCAGCCAGCAACATGTGCCAACCGCCAATGCGGCCCTCATACTTTCAATGGAAAGCCTTTTTGCAGCCATTGGCGCCGCCATTATTTTGGGAGAGCGCCTCAGCTCTAATGGCTATTTGGGGATTGTGCTGATTTTTTCAGCCATCGTGTTGGCCGAAGCGGGCCCGGTCTTTTTTGAAAAGGCCCGCCGCAAGAGAACAGCCGTTGGTAACTCTAGTTAGCCGCGACGCGATCAAGCAATACTTCTTCACACAAAAAGAATACACATGCTTTCACACTCAATTTGTCCGCAGCCAACTGCTTAACGGTCCCGTTGACCCGGTGTCCTTGAAAATTAATTGTGCCCCGCCATTTGGAACGACCGCGCATTGGAATCTCAGAGAACAAGTCAGTGCCCAATAGTTTCTTATTGTCATCATTGACGAACTTTGGGTCAATCCAGGCCACTTTGGCGCAAAGATCGGTGCCTTTGCCGCAGTAGCTAATGTCGTAGCGAGATTCTTTGTTGCCCGGCGTCCAAGTGCCTTCCGGGTTTAAGTTCTCAGCCATTGCTGGCCCGCTGATCGACATGGACAAAGCAACAACACTCATGATTTTGGCAAACTTGCTCATTTCTTCTCCAAACAAAACAATTGCCGCCCGCGCATTTTGTCTAATCTTTGAGTGTGGCGGCATTGTGAACCCGATATGCCAAACCCATCATTTAAGCCAAGCGTGATCCACTAAATATCTATTTATTGGCGACATCTTATCACAAATGCCAACAATCAATTGGGCAGCATCATCCAGTTTTTCAAGGGCTGGCACAAATGGCATTTCCCCGCTTTTGACGACAAGTCCCTTATGTCGCAACCATTCTGCCCCTTCTGCGGTTTTGTCAAAACCCCGTGGCACTCTTGATAACGCCGGAGGATCGAGCACAACACCATGCTTTGCAACAGCCCTTACGGCAGCTGAAACAGTTTCCGCGCCATCCAAAACGATTTGAGCGCGCATGCGCTCGAGCTGGTCCTTATCCAATCCCCAATGCCCTGCACCAAAGGTAAAGCTATCCGCGTTAAAAACCACATGAACGCCCGGCGATCTATTGGGATGTGCACCTGTCCAAAATATCAAATGCACATGCGTGTGATAGGGCGTCTTATCTTTTGAAAACCGTGTATCTCGATATATACGCCGAAGCGATCCATTCACCTTTGGTTCTGCCCTTAACGCAGGTGAAAGCTGGGACAGCGCACCGTCAACAGTGCCAATGAGTTCTAGCATTGGCCCAACCACATGCTTTTGGTAACGCGATTTGTTTACGTCAAACCATTCCCGATTATTGTTCTTGTCGAGCTCAAACAAAAAACTGCGAAAAGCCTCACCAATCATCTCTTAGTCCCCCGGTTCAAGTTGCCTATATTCAATATGTCGAACCGCAATCGACCTAGTCGACACATTTATCAAAAACCTAATCCCCTAAAAGGGCCGTCATCAGATTGTCACAAGTCCGTCACCCAGCTGTCATCATGGAACCTTAACTTGGTCCTTGTTCAAGATACAATGCCCCGTGTATTGGACAAAACACAGCACAGAGCTGTGTCAGACTGACGTGTCACCACCCCCAATCGACACGCAATGGCCGCTCCGTCAGCGGCCATTTTTTATCTCACAACCGCTTCAAAACTGGGGGCAGTTGACGATTTTCAGCTCCACGTCTTCAAATTCTGTGAAAAAACCGCCTAGAATAAACCAACTCCAATCGATTCCATTAAGGGCGCTGGCATGGCGAAGCTTTATTTCTCATATGCGGCTATGAATGCTGGCAAATCGACAATCCTCTTGCAAGCAGCGCACAACTACCAAGAACGGGGCATGAATGCGCGCCTTTACACCTCTTCACTTTATGTCGAAGATGGTGTTGGTAAAATTTCATCGCGCATTGGCTTGGACGTTGCGGCCAACCTTTATGACCGCAAGATCGACCTTCTCGCCGATATAGAGGCCGCGCATCGCAACAAAAAGATCAATTGCATTTTTGTGGATGAAGCTCAGTTTCTAACCAGTGATCAGGTCTGGCAACTGGCCCGCGTCGCCGACCGGCTGAGCATACCGGTTATGTGCTTTGGTCTTCGTACCGATTTTCAGGGCAAATTGTTTGAAGGCTCTGCTGAATTGCTTGCCATTGCCGATGTTCTTCGAGAAATCCGCACCATTTGCGAATGTGGCTCCAAAGCTACCATGGTCGTACGCATGGATGAAAATGGCACCGCCATCCGCGAAGGCGATCAGGTCAGCATTGGCAAAGAAGTCTATGTGTCACTTTGCCGTCGCCATTGGGAAGAGCATATGAACCCAACAAGCGTCGTCAATATAGAGCACCAAACAGCATTTGACCTTGACGATGACGACGAAAACGATGTGCCCCCCATTTCTGCGATAGGATAAAAAATGAGCGAAGACGCGCCCAAAGGTGATTTGACCATCCGCACAATAGCCATGCCGGCTGACACGAACCCATCCGGGGATATTTTTGGCGGCTGGGTTCTAAGTCAAATGGATATCGCGGGCGGAATTGCTGCCGCGGAACGCTCCAAGAGCCGAGTAGTCACAGTAGCGGTTGAAGCCATGACCTTTATCGCGCCCGTCAAAATTGGCGATGTTTTGTGCATCTACACAACAATCGAACGGGTCGGCACAACCTCAATTTCCGTATTCATGGAAGCTTGGGCGCGTCGGAATCGGCTCGACGAACGCGAAAAAGTGACCGACGGTCGCTTTGTTTATGTGTCATTGGACGATCAAGGTAAGCCCAAAACCATAAAATAGCTAGCAGCGCGCATCTGTTCGTTACAAAAAACACACGCCATCACCTTGAAATCACACACATTTTTCAAAAAAGGTAAAATGAACCGAAACTGAACATTACCGTTCAGTAACCATTCAGCAAGCTTTTGGTTAAGTGGCATCACCGAACAAGTGAAGCATCCAACTGGGAGATCTGAAATGGACTTTCGTAGATTTAGTAAAACCGCAGCCCTTGCCACAATGGGCATTGTTATCACCGCGTCATCTGCTTTTGCTTTCACCGCAAAATCATCAACAGCGCTTAACGTGCGCTCAGGCCCTGGCACTGGATATAACATCGTTGATGCACTTTATACCGGCGAAAAAGTCAATGTGAACAAATGCACCAAGTCGAGAAAATGGTGCTACGTCACCCATTCTGGTCCTGATGGTTGGGTTGCCGCAAAATACTTAAAACGCGTGGGCGGCCACAAGCCAAAACCAACGCCAACTCCATATCCAAGTGATCCAGATATCACATTTGGTTTTCAGTTTGGCTCAGGTGGCTCCTCGTTTACATTCGGTTTTTCAACCGATGACGGATATACCACGCCATATGAACCAAAGCCGCACAAAGCAAAGATCTGTTTTTACAGCAATGCTTACTACAAAGGGAAAAAAGCTTGTGTTGATGCCGGTACAAACAACCGCCTATTGTCGCCAAAATGGAATGACCGCATCTCCTCAATCAAAGTGATTGGTGATGCATCGGTCACGGTGTGTAAACACAAAAATTACAAAGGCATCTGTCGCACGATCGACAATGACATCCCAAAACTAGGTTTTCGTTTGAACGATGAAATCTCTTCATTCAAATCATACCGCTACTAAAATAGCACAATTTGTCAGACCTCCACTGACACACATTGCCCCGGCATTTGCCGGGGCTTTTTTGTTCGAAAAATAGCTTGGCCCTATTGAATGTGATGACACCGCGCCCGTATGCTGATACCAACAAGGCGCTTAAATAGAAGGATTTCTGCATGCCATTGAAATTGGTGAAACATCAATGACATACAAGTTTTCACAACTTGCAGACTTTGGCTGGTCATCATTTTTTTCCGACCAACTTAATTCTTCCGACACAGAAAAGCTCATCCCCGTAAAAGTATCTGAAGTTCACCGCGCAAAGATCAGGGTATTGGCGCCAAATTTTGACGAATATGTGCCCCCATTTTATGCAAAGAAAAGCGACAACGAAGCCCGCGCAATTGTGGGGGACTGGCTACTGCTGGACAAAAACACGTTTGAACCCGCGCGCCTACTAACCCGCAAAAGCCTGTTGAAACGCCTAGCACCGGGCAAAGGGCGACGGGCACAATTGATCGCTGCCAATATTGACACGCTCTTCATTGTGTCCTCCTGCAATCAAAACTTTAATATCGCTCGAATTGAAAGATATTTGACCCTAGCCCAAGATGCTGGGGTACATCCGGTCGTGGTGCTCACCAAAGTCGATTTAACTGACACCCCACAAGACTACGTCAAACAGGCCAAAACATTATTGCCTGATTTGGACGTGATCCTTTTAAACGCCAAAGACCCGACCTCAGTCGAGCAGCTTCTGCCTTGGTGCAACAAGGGCCAAACCGCAGCGTTTTTGGGCTCATCAGGGGTGGGCAAATCAACATTGATCAATACTCTTACTGGCGACGATCAAATCGCCACCCAAGACGTTCGCCAGACCGACGACAAGGGCCGCCACACCACCACCAGCCGCGAATTGCATTTATTGAGCACCGGGGGCTTGTTGATGGACACACCGGGCATGCGCGAACTTCAACTCACCGACGTTCAAATGGGCGTTGAAGAGGTTTTTTCCGACATAACCGACTTGGCCCTCACCTGTCGTTTTCGTGATTGCAAGCACCAAACAGAACCCGGCTGCGCCATAAGAACCGCCCTAGAGTCCGGAGACCTAGAGGAAACCCGTTTGCAGCGCTGGAAAAAACTCAGCGAAGAGGACCAACAAAACACCCAAAACCTGGCCAAACGCCATGCCCGAGAACAAAGTTCAGGCAAAATGGCGAAACGGAGCAAAAAAGGGAAATAGGTAGGGGCGAAATCAACTTAACGCCGATGACACATTAATCGCAATAAGGCCTTTTACCATTATTTGTGTGTCTATCTGGGGTGAGTATGCTACAAAGCCCCACCCTGCACGCGATCATGCGTGCCTGTTCCGACACTGATTGGACGTATATCATGCAAATCCCTAAATGGACGAAACCTGCGCTTTGGGGCGCGGGTGCGGGTGCTATTGCTTTAGCAGTTGTAGGCTTTAACTGGGGTGGCTGGGTAACAAGCAGCGCCGCAGCGCAAATGGCAAATAAACAAGAAGTTGCAGCAATAGCCGCGGTGCTAACACCATATTGCGTTGAGAACTCAAAAACCGATCCAAAGTCCGCAGAAGTTTTTGTTGAATTCAAAAAAGGCAATTCCTATCAGCAGCGCCAGATTATTGAAAAAGCTGGTTGGGCGACCCCATTGGGATCAGACAAGCCGAACAGTGTTTTGGCCAGTGCTTGCCAGGCTGAATTGAGCAAAGATATCTAGCTAGTTTCCGCTGGGCACCCGCCAGCAATTTAGCACAAGCGGCATCAATGCGATCTGATCGCCCCTATCTATTTGCCGATGTCTTAGTCTGCGTTTACCCGCGCAGACTAAGCCCAGCTGCCACATATTGGCATTGCGGAACAGACTGGTTCAAGTTCTGCGACCACATCGAAAATGCAAACCGCAGTTTTTACCTGAACCCAGAGACTTTGTCTGTTTCGCTGGCGCAATCTTGCTGCCGGCCAAAACCATTTAAGGAAAACCATGACCGATATACTTGATCCAAAAATCGACAACGCACATAAACAAGATGGCAAACCACACAGCCAACCCGCAACCAATTCTATTGTGCAACTGGCAGAGCATGGCTTGCCCATCACATCAAACACCGCCATCGTTTATTGTGAAGGCAATTTTGGCGCTTTGGATGGCAAAACAGCAAATGGCCTGGTTCGGCATTCAGAAAAATACGAAGTTTGTGCAGTTATTGACAGCAAATTGGCCGGGCAAGACAGCGGCATGGTGCTGGACGGCATTGCAAATTCGATACAAATTCATAGTAACCTTGCAACAGTTTTAGACCACCTAGAACATACGCCCGACTTCTTCATTTTTGGCATGGCTCCGGCCAGCGGCATGTTATCAACCCACGAACGCGGCCTGATCATTGAGGCCATGAGCCATGGCATGAACATCGTCAATGGACTACACGAATTTCTCAACGAAGACCCAGTGTTCGCTGCAGCGTGTCTTGCCTATGAGGTTACCATCCTTGATGTGCGCAAACCACGTGCCAAAAAAGATCTCAGAATGTTTAGTGGGCGGATCAAAGAAGTCACCTGCCCGGTTATCGCAGTGCTTGGCACAGACGGCGCCATTGGCAAGCGAACCACATCAACCATTCTAACGGATGCACTTAAGGCCTACGGAATAAAGGCCACCATGATTGGAACAGGACAAACCGGTCTCATTCAGGGTGCGCGGTATGGCATAGCCATTGATGCAATCCCAGCTCAATTTTGTTCCGGCGAAATGGAATCTGCGATTGTTGAGGCATTTGAACAAGAAAACCCAGATGTAATCATCATCGAAGGTCAAGGTGCCCTCAGCCATCCCGCCTATTTGACTTCAGCTTTCATCTTGCGCGGCAGCCAGCCTGACGGCGTCATTTTGCAACATGCGCCGAAGCGAACCCACTTGGGAGATTTTCCGGATACTGAAATGCCAACGCCAGAAAGCGAGATCAACCTCATCGAAACCTTTGCGGACACAAAGGTTATTGGGCTCACCATCAACCACGAAAACATGAGCGACGATGAAGTCAGCTCAGCGATCAAAACTTATACGCATCTGTTGGGCATTCCAGCAACAGATGCACTGACCAGACCAACAGCCCATCTTGTTGATATGGTGCTCGCAGCATTCCCACAACTTGCGCCCAAACGTGTTGCCAATTCCCATTGACGGCCCCTCGTCTGGAGATTGACCTGGACAAAATAAGGCACAACGCACAAGTGCTGGTCAAAAAGCTTGCGGCGCGTGACATCGGCGTTTCTGGTGTCACAAAGGCAATGTTGGGCAACTCACTTTTTGCCAACACTTTAATTTCCGCTGGGGTGAAAGGCCTAGCGGACTCTCGGGTAGAAAACCTGCAAGCCATGCGTCAAGCCGGCGTAAAGGCACCCATGACACTCATTCGATCGCCAATGATTTCTCAAGCGGCGCAAATCGTCAAATCCGCACATATCAGCCTTAACACAGAACTCGATACCATCGCCGAGCTTTCAGAAGCTGCTTCAGCTCAAAACTGCGTGCATGGCGTATTGCTGATGGTGGAATTGGGAGATCTGCGAGAAGGCATTATGCCCGCAGATCTCGAGGATATGGTCCGCAAAACCTTGCGGTTCCAAAATATCAAACTTGAGGGCATTGGCACCAATTTGGCCTGCCAAAATGGCGTTGTTCCGGATGCAAGAAACATGGGTGAACTCTCAGCACTTGCTGATGCGATTGATGCAACATTCAACGCAAAGCTACAGATTATCTCTGGCGGAAACTCTGCCAATTTGACATGGGCGCTAGGGGATGAAGCTAAAGGTCGGATCAACAATCTACGTTTGGGCGAAGCCATTTTACTTGGCTGCGAACCACTCTATCGTCAACCGCTTGACGAACTATTCACAGATGCATTTGTACTCTTCGCCGAAGTAATAGAATGCAAAATCAAACCATCACACCCCACGGGCGCCATTGCGCAAACAGCGTTTGCTTCCACCAAAACGGCCAGAAACAGCGGACTCATCCATCAAACAACCTTAGCACTGGGGCAAATGGATACAGACCCAACTGGTCTTTCACCCGTTCGAAACATCAAAATTTTGGGGTCAAGCAGCGATCATATGGTCTTGGACACGCTTAACGAAGACTTCCCAATAGGATCAGAAGCGGCCTTTCATCTCAACTATAGCGCGTTAATTCACGCCATGGCTTCGCCCTTTGTCACAAAACAATATCGTTCAAACAATATTGCGACAAAAAGGCGAGCGCACTGAAAACTAGAGTTGGGTTAGTCCATTAGTTCTGGCGGCAAACTGCCGTGTCTGGAAAGGACCATAGGTTCATCATAACAATCGGTTTCAACATCGATCTCTTGAGAAAATGAAACCGCTCCGTCGCGGGTCAAAGAAACCCGTTCAGCCAAAGCTATCGCGGCTTCAGCCGTCTTGGCGGATTGCATTGGATCGGCAACCAGGGCACGGCCTTTTTGTCGAAAGCTCATTACTGCAAATCGTAACGTCATAGCTGCCTCTTATGAAAGAAGCAGCATAGCACGTTTGCTCAGATACAATGATTTATTGTCACAATTCGGCAATTAAACTCAGACTAGATATTGGACAAAAGCAGTAAAATCCGTAGAACAAGCTAATCTTCTTTCTCGCCCCCTTTTTGCACCTCAATCCCCCGCCCCATTTCCGCCGCCTTCATGCGCTTTGCTGCCTTTATACTGAAAACCTAAGTTGAGGCGTTGCCATGAACCCGCTTTCCGTTTTTTCTGCTGCCATCATCGCTGTTGGTTTGGCATTGAGTGGGTGGTTGTTGGGTCAATCGCTCGAAAACAGCCGCAAGCCGATCCGCACGGTGACGGTTAAGGGCCTTGCGGAGCAAAACGTAAGAGCTGATCTTGGTTTTTGGCCAATCCGGTTTGTTGCGACCGGCCCAACGCTTGAGGCGGCGCGATCCAACTTAGAGCTTTCTGAAAAAGCTGTGCGCGCATTTCTAGCAAAACGTGGGTTCAAAGACACAGAAATCGAAATCCAAAACCTACGGGTTGAAGACCGCTATGCGGGCTACAACGGGGGCAATTACCCAGCCGACGTTCGCTTTAATCTCAACGAAGATATGCTGGTAACCACTGACCAAGTGGATGCCCTAGCCGCCGCTTCGCGCGATATTGGCGAATTGCTCAAAGCAGGAGTTGTCTTTTCGTCTGACAGTTGGTCGGGCGGCCCAAGCTTTGTGTTCACTGGCATTGCTGATCTTAAAAGTGAAATGTTGACAGAGGCCACAGGCCGCGCGCGCGACGCAGCGCAGCAATTCGCAAAAGAATCTCAATCAAATGTAGGCAATATTCAAACCGCCAATCAAGGCGTGTTCCAAATTCTGCCCGCTGTCGATATTCCAAACGATCGACCCGACAAGCAGATAGACAAAAAGGTGCGCGTGGTGTCCACCATCACCTATTTCTTGGTGGACTGACCAACCTCTCCGCTTCATTGGCGATAGACGCAGTGCGCAGTGAGCGTTAGCATCCATGCAGAACAACCAGCGGGGGTGCAAAATGGACAAAATTGAAGGTGGTTGCCTTTGTGCATCAGTTCGCTTTGTCGCTACTGGATCACCAGACCGAGTGGGCATTTGCCATTGCTTGGATTGCCGAAAGCATCACGGCGCGCTTTTTTACGCGGCAGCTATATTCCCAGCGAACACACTCACCGTAACAGGCAAAACAAATGCCTATAATGGCCGACATTTTTGCCCAACCTGCGGCTCGTCAGTTTTTGCTTACTCTGGTGAAGAAGTTGAAATTCACCTTGGTGCCCTTTATGCGCCAAATCAATTCACCCCCACATACGAAATCTGGTGCGAACGGCGCGAAGCATGGCTACCAACGTTTAAGAACACAGCGACATATGGGCGTGAGCGACATTAGAACAGACCAGCATTAGTGCCTAAAGGGGTGAAGCAGATAAATGCAAAACACACAAACCAACATCCGACCAATGAGCCAATCAGAGTATGCTATTTGGCTGCCCCAT
>NZ_CAKZPW010000049.1:0-25798 GCF_937139385.1 uncultured Maritalea sp.
TCATAGTGATCCGGTGGTCCCGCGTGGAAGGGCCATCGCTCAACGGATAAAAGGTACGCCGGGGATAACAGGCTGATGATGCCCAAGAGTCCATATCGACGGCATTGTTTGGCACCTCGATGTCGGCTCATCGCATCCTGGGGCTGGAGCAGGTCCCAAGGGTTTGGCTGTTCGCCAATTAAAGCGGTACGCGAGCTGGGTTTAGAACGTCGTGAGACAGTTCGGTCCCTATCTGCCGTGGGTGTAGGAATGTTGAGAAGAGTTGCCCCTAGTACGAGAGGACCGGGGTGAACAGATCTCTGGTGGACCTGTTGTGGCGCCAGCCGCATAGCAGGGTAGCTATATCTGGACGGGATAACCGCTGAAAGCATCTAAGCGGGAAGCCTCCTTCAAAACTAGCATTCCCTTGAGAGCCGTGGGAGACCACCACGTTGATAGGTCAGGTGTGGAAGCGCAGCAATGTGTGAAGCTTACTGATACTAATAGCTCGATTGGCTTGATTGTTCTCATTAATCAATGCCCGTAATACACCAATACCAACAACATCATCCTAGGCATCAAAACCTAGAAAATATGTTCCTGTATTACATTTGCAAAAATGTAGCGAATATGGTTCGTAAAGAACCAAACAAATTTAACTTCACAGCTTTTGTTTTTTGCTGACTTGGTGACTATGGCGAAGCGCCCAGAACTCGATCCCATTCCGAACTCGAATGTTAAATGCTTCAGCGCCGATGGTACTTTGTCTTAAGGCACGGGAGAGTAGGTCGTCGCCAAGTCTGCTAAAAACAAAAGCTAGCTCTTTACGAAATATAATTTAAAAAAACGCCCTCCAGTGAAAGCTGGGGGGCGTTTTTGCGTGCAACAGGGGGGAAATGGGGCTCAGTTTAAGGAACGCGCACTTCCTTTAAACGGGTTTAAGACCTGCCTCGAAGTTATCCGTGGTTTTGGTCTGAACGCCTGTCGCGGACCCTTCCACTGAGCACCCTACAATATGAAATCGAGTGCTAGTGGACTTAGTAGCTTTGCCGTTGTGAACGGCTGATTTGATTGTGTGCTTCTACTGCTTTTTGCGCGTTGCCGCGTCTATGTTGCTTGAGTTCTAATTTTGTCTGAGAGGTTGAACTCATCATCCGCACGTAAGCCTACAAACTTGAACCACAATTGAGCTTGGAAACCCGTGTTGGTTTAAGCCTCAGGTTTCCAATATCTGTAAGACTTACATTCAATGCTGTGCTTGCGTCTTGGTGTTTGTGCGCACATTCGCCGCTAAGCCGTAAAGACCGGCCACTGAAACTGCGAGGCCCGCCATTACCATCCACATGGTGAAACCACCAAACTGATGCAACAAGAAGCCGCCAACCACCGGGGCGGTTACAAAACCCATAGAGGCTAAAGAGGCCGCGCCGACATAGCTGCCTTTAAGGTGCTCTGGGGCCATACGATCAATAATGATGTTAAGGGTGGGGAAGAGGATCGTTTCACCTATGCTTAAGACAAACATCGCGCCGATAAGCCAATAGGTCGGGGAGGTAGGCACAAACGCAAATCCCAAAAAACCGAGGGCAAATAAGACGACACCGGCCATGGCTCGAACGAGAGGGCGCACGTTCTCTAAAAGTTTGAGGAAAGCGAATTGGAAGATGATGATGGTCGCGCCATTTACAAAAATCAGCGTGGCATAGAGGGTGGTCAGGTTGAGCACGCTTTCTTGACGCAAATATTGAACAAGGCCGGCATCAATTTGCCCATAGGCGATGTGTGAGATGAGCGTTGCTGCGACGAACAGCATGAAGGCCTGATCTTTGCGCAAAACCCCCAAGGCGTCGCCAAAGCGCATGGCTGTACCTGCTTTGGTTCGCTTTATCGGTCGCTCCACCCGGAAAATGATGGCGGCAATGACAAAGTAGACGACATATAGACCTGAAACGATCAAGAAGGTGGATTGCTGACCTGTTGCCCCTGCAAAAGTGCCCAACAGTGGGCCGGTGGCTGCCCCGATATTGAGGAAGAAATAGCGCATATGCAGCGCCATGTCTTTGACTTGGCGGTCTTCCACCATATCGGTCATAAGGGCGCGACCCGGGCTTTCCACCATGCCGCGGCCAAAACTTTGAATAACGGTGCCGGCAAATAGCCACCACAAATGATCCGCGACACCCAAAATGAACATGGAAATAATATTGATGGCCAATCCAGCCAAAATGATCTTTCGACGGCCAATGATGTCTGAGAGGAAACCT
Organism: uncultured Maritalea sp.; assembly: GCF_937139385.1. NCBI lineage: Bacteria > Pseudomonadati > Pseudomonadota > Alphaproteobacteria > Hyphomicrobiales > Devosiaceae > Maritalea > uncultured Maritalea sp. Next base: position 2,244 of record NZ_CAKZPW010000049.1, read on the forward strand.
ACGTAAAAACCGAAGAATACACCCACGGCTGCAGACCCGGCGAGAAATATGCCGATTTGAAATTCGTTCAGACCGAATTTTTGATGCAATAATATGGCAAGAAACGGCCAGACCATAAACAGCACGAAGCGCGAAGCAAAAGTGGCTAAAATGATCAACCAAATGGTTTTGTTAAAATGGCGCACCGCGGCAAACATGGCCAAAGTCCGATCGGTTTGATGATGACGTTAGGGGCGTTGAAAACGCGAAGGATGGCGACCAAATCAGTCGCGCTTAATATGTGAGAAATCTTTAAATGGCGCAATAGTCAGTTTTGCGCGATGCGCCGATCCGCAAGTGTCGAGGTTGTAAATCATATTTTGGCAAATTGATCGGTTCAATCACCTCATATTAGGAAAAGACTGTTTCCAATTGTTGGGTTATTCTTGCTGATTGTACAACTATATTGAACCGATGAATGGGGCGGCGCATGGACCGCCCATCAACGTCGGGAGACAGATATGTCTATTCGTCCAGTTAAGAAAACAGTTTTGGCAAAGCCTACAATGGAAGGCGCGGGGGTGAAATTGCACCGCGCATTTGGGTTCCATGAACCGCGTGAGTTGGATCCGTTTTTGTTGTTCGATGATTTTCGCAATGAACAGGAAGAAGATTTTATCAAGGGCTTTCCTTGGCATCCACATCGGGGCATTGAAACAATCACCTATGTGCTTTCTGGCACTGTGGAGCATGGCGATAGCCTGGGGAATAAGGGTGAGTTGAATGCAGGCGATGTGCAATGGATGACCGCAGGGTCGGGCATTATGCACCAAGAAATGCCTAAGGGTAATGCCGATGGGCAAATGCACGGGTTTCAGCTCTGGGCCAATCTGCCCGCGTCAATGAAAATGACGTCACCACGCTATCAGGATGTAGAAAGCAGCGATGTCCCCACTATTGTTGATGATGACGGCACGTCGGTTCGCGTTGTTGTTGGTGATTTCTGGGGAAAAAAAGGCCCGGTGGATGGCATTGCAGCTGACCCCCAATATTTGGATATTTCGGTGCCTGCCGGGGTGCGCAAAACCTTCAAGGTGGATACCTATCGCAATACGTTTGCCTATGTTTTTGCAGGGGCTGGCAGCTTTCGAGATGCGTCAAATCCGGTTGGGGTGTTGACCGAAAAAGAGGTGGCGGGCGAAGAATTGCACATTCGCGATTTGAGTGGCGACCGCACGCTTGTCTATTTTGACACGGGTGATGAGGTGGTGGTGCAAGCTGGTGATGAAGGCGTGCGCTTTTTGCTGATTTCGGGCAAACCTTTGCAAGAGCCGGTCGCTTGGCACGGGCCGATTGTGATGAACACGCGCCAAGAATTGATTGAAGCGGTGAACGAATTGCAGGCGGGTACATTCATCAAACAAAGCGGCGCCAACTGGCGTGAACAATAAGTCTTGCGGCTCCGGATATTGCGTATATGCACATATTCAGAGCCGTATTCGATGCTTGAAATTCTGATTGGGAATCAACGCAGTTAGATTTTTCAAGAGTAGAAATGAAGCAAAAAGGAAAAAAGTTCGCTATATGTTCTGGTCTTGTTGTGGCATATGAGGGCTATGAACCATTTAAGATTTTGCGACTTGCCATTTGACGAACAAAGCTGCGCGCTTAAGGAAATCATCCGCTCCTATCCTGAATTGATGGATGTGTTGGCGCGCGCACGCGACATGGATTTGCCCGATCATTGGATTGTGTCCGGTGCTATTTACAACAATGTTTGGAACTATCTCACCGAGCGCCCCTATATGCACGGGGTGAAGGATGTGGATGTTTTCTATTTTGATTCCAAAGACTTGAGCTATGAGGCCGAGGACAAAGTGATCAAGCGTGCGGATGCGGTTTTTGCGGATTGTAATCCACCGGTTGAGTTGCGCAATCAGGCACGGGTGCATCTTTGGTACAAGGACCATTTTGGTCAGGACTATTCTCCGCTTGTTTCCGCGGAAGAAGGTATTGATCGCTTTGCGTCAATCACGCATGCGGTTGGGGTGCGTTTGCGGAAAAACGACCAGTTGGAGCTTTATGCGCCCTACGGGTTGAACGAGATTTTTTCGTTTCGGATCACCCCGAACTATGTGCTGCATAACGAAAAAACGCATATCGAAAAGGGAGTGCGCGCCCTGCAACACTGGCCTGAACTGACCATTGTGCCATGGGACGCTCAGGCGCTAGATTTCAAGGATAAACGGCAAGCTTCCTAACGATTTTCCATTGGCAAGAATTTCGATTTTGTGGCTACCAGGATAAAAGGTGCGCGTGGTTATGGGCTTAATCATGTGCGTCTTTTTAATTTTTAGCACGTCGTGTGGCTTTAGGGTACCCGTTTTCAGCTTGAACACTTTTGGTGCCAAAGTCCCATTGGCTTTCATAAAATGAATGGCGTAATCCAATATGATTGGCTGCGGTTTATCGCTTTTGTTTTCAATGACAAATTGAAACACTAAGGCTTCACCCAGTTTGACTTTGTCGCTTTGCACTTCGAAGTCTGAGAACCTAGCATCAAGCGCTTGGTAGCCAAGGGCTTCAAGCGTTGGCTGATGACCCTGTTTGATTAAGGTGCGGCAGGCATGACGAACCAAACGTTCCCGATTTTTGGTCGCGCCTTTGAGCCAGTCCTTTGCAATCTTTGCTACCAAGTCGGGTTGGTTTTTGGCAATGTCGTTTAGGTTATTGGCCACAGATCTGCGTACATATTCTTCCGGGTCGTCTTTAAGCTTTTCCAAAATGTTTAGAACGGGCGTTGGGTCCTGAACAAATGCTTGTAGGCGTATGCCCCAAGGCAATAGGGGGCGACACCCTTCAGAAGCGAGGCGTCTAACGTGCGCGTTCTTGCTTTTTGCCCATTTGGCGAACTGGCGCATAGCACCTTCTTGGTTAGCTATGATGAACGGGCGCACCGCAAATTCTGCGCTGAAGCGTTTGGTCAGCTCTTCTAAAACATCAAAGCTGGTGGTTGGGTTGTTCAAACCTACTTGAGCCACAAAATCGGCCATGGGCATAATGGCAAAACCTGAAAGCCCGCTGTCTTGTTCTTGTGTAGTGCCCCCATCAATTGGGGCTTGTGACCCTAGTGTTTGAATGAGAATAGGGCCGGATACATCTATTGTATTTGGTAGAGTTGCAACCAATGCGTCGCGAATTTGGTTGGATCGTTGTTTGAGTTCGAGATTTTCAAAATCAGCACTTGCGAGGGCAATAAATTTGTCTTGATCAAAGGCGGGGTAGGCGTTGCACAGCAACGCCCCCATTTTTTCAATCAGCGGAATATTGAAGAAATTCTTGAACGGTTCGGGCATGGATTACATGTTGGTCCAGTCAAGATAACCAGCAAGCGCAATCGCGCGGTTGGCCGTTTTGTCGAGCACGCAACCGGTGAAAAATGTGGTGCGGATTGTGCCTTCTTTCCAATAGTCATAATTGAAGTCACAGTCTGTGTCCCGGAAAGTGATCCAAGCCCTTTGTGCGTCGCGCAATTTGCTAAACTGTTCAGCGGATAGGTTTGCTTTGAGATCTTGATAAAGAAAGTTGAGATAGCTGTCCCACCAGGCATTTTCGCGCATGGTGCATTCAGCCATGCCTACAGTGGAGGAGCCGCCGGGTGCTTCCATGCAAACGCGCGATGCAGCGCCAATGCATTCACGCAAGGAGACGTCATCGCCAGAGCTTTGGATATCGTGCACGGTTTCAATGCATTGTTGCATTTGAATTTCGTCTTCACTGGTAAAATCGTCTGCGACGCTGGCGCTTGCAGGGATAAGAAGAACAGCGGCGGCAAGTGGCAACAGATATTGTTTCATGCTTCAGTCCTCGATCTGGGTTGTGCTGCTGGGCAGTTGCGAAATGGCGCGTCGAGCAGCTGAAAAATATTCGCGATAGATGATAAAGCCAATGGTGCCCACGGCCATGACAATGCCCACAGTGCTTGAAAGGAACCAACCAACGTTCGCGATGGAAAAATAGTAGGCGCGAATGCCTGAATTAAAGTGGCGCGCCCCTTGGGTGTTCAAATTGGCCATGGCCCGCACTTCTGCTGGATCGGCGTTTGTGGAATGGTCCGCTGCGCCCATCAAAATGCAAAAATGATTGAAGTGGCGCAACGACAGGGTAAATGACAAAAAGGCCATAACGGTCATCACCAGCATCACCACAAAGTGGGACTGATAGTCAAAATCTGTGTAGACATCACCCCAGCTCAAAGACCGAAGGGTGGGCAAAAGTTCGTTTAATTGTCCGATGACGGCGAACATGGCCAGAATGAGCAACACCGAAGTAGAGGCGAAAAATGAGACCGCGCTCATGATGTTGCCGGTCAAAATGCCGTCAATTGGGGTGTCGCGCCGCACAGCATTTTGTACCCAGCGCAGCCGCTGGCGCGCCATAAGGGCGGACATTGAGGTGCGTCGGGTTTCAATCGCCTTGCTCAATAGGCCATAGAATGCCCAAAAAATCAGCGGCAAAAATGTTGATAACAATGTCATGTGTAAGCGATTTCACTCCCCAGTTGCACCAATAATAGCGCAATTGGGGGGCTTGGCGAGATGATAATTTGTCAAAGTTTTTCGGTACGCTGCACAGCGGTTTTCAGCAACCATGCAAGAACAAGGATGTGCACAACAATTGCCACTGCCAGAACGAGCGCAGTTGGCAGGTAGCTTTGTGGGGAGAGCGCAAAAATCTCACCTATCCAATAGCTCGGAAAGAGCCCACCCATCAGTCGCCAAGGCGAAGGAATTGCAGCGATCACGGGGAAGAGCATTAAAAGGTTGAGGAGCTTGGACAATGCAAGCCCTTCAACCTTGTTCCCGGCAAGGGAAAGCAAAGTAAGCGCGACAATTGCCGTTTCAATGGCGACAAGAAGGGCGGCGAACAGTTGGGTGCTAGTTGCGTGTTCTGGGTATATTTGTATCACGCCAAAAAGCCCGAGCATGCCGCCAATCGCGCTAGCGATGGCAAGGCGGTAGCTCATAAACCCAATTTTGCCGACCGATGTTGTTTCGATGGCGAGCAAGGTATGATCATCCCGATCTTCAAGCAGCAAGAAGCCCGCGACCCACCCCACAAGCGAGGCTGGCAACAGCAACGCCATTGGGGCGATATATGCGGATAAATTTGGAATTGAGAATAACCCAATGCCCAATTGGTCCAACTTGGCACTATATGCGGCAAACAAGGGGGCAGGCACCGCGCTTAACAAAGTCGCCAGCAGTAAAATCGGATCGCGCGAAAGATTTTGCGCATCACTTTTGAACAGTAACCAGAACCTTTTTACCGCTGATTGTTGTTGCATCATGGTTTTGATCCTAGTTCCTGTTTAAGGAAATTTGCGCTCCCAATGAAACAGACCGTCGCGGCCACCAAGCAACCAAGGGCGCAAATTCCTAAAACTGGAAATGCTGTTGGTTCTGGGTCAAAAGCGACGAGCAGAAGTTTGAGCTGGGCGACAGGCGGGATTGCATAAACAAATAGTGGCAAAGGATCAACAATCAGCAGCGCCGCGGGTGCCACGAGCGGTGTGATGATGGGCACTGAACCAATGAGATAGCCGCTGACGGTTTTGAACTTGAGGGCAGCGATAGCCCCTGCGGATATGAACATAATGGAGGTGCAAATGGTGGCGAAAATCACAAGCGCGGCATTGTGCCATGCCAATTGCGCGGCGACTGAAAGCACGCAAACTGCTGCCACAGCCACAATGGTGAGGCTGATGGATTTTGCCGCGAGATATAGCGTGGCTGAAATGGGTGACATGGCTAGTGCCAGGCGCACATTTTCGCTTTTCTCGAGCATCATCAAGCCGCCCAAAAAGAAGAAGCCAAGCACGGCCGGGTCAGAGTAAATGATGATCGCGATCACCCAGTGGGGCAATGCGTCTTGAGCAACAAGAATGATGGTGGTGTATAGCCCAATAACAACAGCATAGGCTGCGATTATGCGATATCGCCATTGCAGCTGAAAATCTGTGAGCAATAGTTTTACGAAAGGGCCATTCATTGGTTCACAACCTTGATGAAAACCTCGTCAAGGCTTGCCTCTTTGGTGTGTAAACTCAAGATATTATCGTTGTGCATGAGTTCAAGGAATGCTGGATTGCGTCCAATATTGGACATTGGAAATTCGTGATGTTGTTGGGCCGATTGTGTGCCGGTTATAACTTCCAGCGTGCGGCTGCCGAATTTTCGTTTCAGCTCAGATGGTGTGCCCGTTAAGGGAATGGTGCCTTGATGCAAAAAAGCAATCCGGTCGCACACTTCGTCGGCTTCTGCCATATTATGCGTGGTCAAAAAAATGGTCTTGCCTTCTGACTTTAATCTTTTGATGAGATCGCGGGTAAGGCGCGCACGTGCCGGATCTTGCCCCGTCGTTGGCTCATCTAGAAATAAAAAGTCGGGATCGTGCAATAAAGCGCGGCAAAGGTTGAGCCGCATTTTCATGCCTTTTGAAAAACTTGCGACACGTTTGTCGGCATCGTTGGCAAGGTCAACAAGCGACAGACAATCGATTATTGGCATGGTGGGTACATTGTATAGCGCGCCGAAAAGCTGCAAATTTTCGCGTGCAGTTAGTCGCTGATAAAGGGCGGGCAATTCAAAACTAACGCCGATGCGGTCATAAAAGCTTCGATCGATTTGTGTGATGGGTTGGCCAAACATTTCCACTTTGCCCCCATAGCCATTTAATAGGCGCATGAGGATGCTTTGGGTGGTGCTTTTGCCCGCGCCAGATGGTCCCAAAAGGCCAAAAACTTCGCCTTTTGAGATGCGAAAGTTGACGTCTTTGAGCGTTTGAGTGGTTGCTTTTGGGTAGGTGAAACTCAGGTTTTGAACGTTGAGCATAACTTATGCCCCTTTGTTTGAAAGTTTGAAATGCAACAAGTCATTTAGGTGGGCCAAGGACGCATCAAAGGATTCAACGGGCAGCAGACCGGCCTGCATTATTAAGCAAAAGATCAACACCGAGATTTCCGCCATTGTGTTCAATTGGGCAGAAGTGCAGTAGCCCCGACTCTGCATTGTTTTGGTGAGATCAGCAAAAAAGGCAAAGTCGCCACTTTGGTGCTTGGCCATTTGTTCTGGCCCCATTTTTCTGGCCAAATGCTCTATTTCGCCCGGTTGCAGCATAACGCCGATAAATGGGTCAGTTCTGATGGCATTGACGGTTATGTCAAAAAGACCATCAATCAGGCCTTTCTCTTCGCCACTAAATGTTTCGACGAGTTGTCTCATCGCGTCGCGATAAATGCGTTCGCGCTGCTCAACAATGGCTAAAAACAACTGCTCTTTGGTGGCGTAGAAATTATAAAATGACCCCTTTGATATGCCTACGGCGCGGCAAATGTCTTCAATTCGCGCAGCCCGCAGTCCACGTTTTGAAAACTCAAGGTTTCCAACCTCACAGAGCGTTGCCATGATTTGTTTGCGTTCTTTTTCGCTGAAGTGTTTGGCCATTGCGCGTGCTTTTTCTCGTTACTCAATAAGGTGCGATGTTTTCACCGCGACAGTCGGTGTGTTGCATTCTTGTTTTGCCATTTGTTTTTTGCTCTTTCATTCATGGACTTGGCGGCACGATGTCTGGCGCAAACCTGTCAGCTTGTTTGAAACGTTTCAAAATTCGCAGAACACTCTTTTCTAGAACCCTTTTCACTCAAAACAAGACCAGCACATGAGGGGCGTTTTCATGCGCACAAAACAATCACATCGGAAGTTATGAGTCAATGACCAAATAAATCACTTGGTCATTGGTGGGTTATAGAGAGTGTTGATGTGTGGCTTTTTTGGGGAAGTGACTAGGCCAGTCTTAGGTGGGTTAAGTAGCAAGTGGCAGGGGAGATCCTTAGGGGGCGCTGGGTGAGAGTGCTCGCTGTGGGGTGTATATGTTGCCTTTTTCAGCCCATCAAAGCTTGTTTGCTCGGCTTGTGGCAATTTGCCGAAATTGAGTGTCAGGCTGTTACGGATTGAGTTACTTCTTGCCGCGATAGCGGCCAGTCAACGCATCGCGCCGCCATGGTGCGAGGTGGAACGCCCTAGGCAAACAGGGCATCAATGGTTTTACAAAGGGCGTTGGTGAGTTCTTTTTTTGAAGGGGTGGCAGCAGAGGCCGCGCGCGCTGTTATGCCGTCAAATAGTGCCAGCAGGCAAAAAATGGCGCCTTCAATATTGGCAGTTTTCACTAAGGTGCCGCGCTCTTGCGCGGTTTGAAATATGGCTGATAGGTCGGTTTTAAATTGTTCTTCGACGGTTTGGAACGCGCTATTTACCTCGGGGTTTCGCGTGGCTTCGCTGCTGATTTCAATCATTAGGCGGGCAAAATCTTTATCAAGGAGCGTGTCAAGAACATCTGGCAGAGCATTTTTCAGTCCACGCACAGGGTTCTTAAGGGGGCGCAGGAAGTCGATCAGCTCCAAGTTTTGTTCGTGTTCTTGGGCGGCAATCGCTTCGATAATAGCTTGCTTTGACGGGAAATACCGATAAAGCGCGCCCGGGCTAATTTTGCCCGTTTTGCAAATGTGGGCCATTGAGGCATTGTGAATGCCTTTTGCGATGAAACACTTTTTTGCTGCCGCAAGAATTTGTTTTTTGCGGGTCTTGTGTAGCTCTTCGTTTTTGGTGCGGGCCATTCGGATATCCAATGATCAGAGCGATAGTTCTAAAATAGAATTGCGTTCGTCTCAAGTTGTGTTATTAAGCGAATGACTGTTCGTTAAATGAGGGCGTTATGCGTTTTAAACATATTTCACTTGGGGCTGGGGCTATTTTGGGTGTCGTTTTGTTGATGCTGACCTTTTTGTTTTTGCTTCCTGATCAGCGTTATTCAGAGAATGATTTCCGGTTTGACTTCCGGGGTACCGAAATTGCGGGAAAGCTGATCTTGCCGTTGGTCTCAACAAACGACCCCATTGACTGTTTGGTATTTGTGCATGGGGACGGGGCCATGTCTTTTGATGGCGGCGGCTATATGTTGCCGTATTTTTCCCATTTTGCACAAAAGGGCATGTGCGCGCTTTCTTGGCATAAACCGGGGGTCGACGGCGCAGAGGGCGAGTGGTTGGACTATTCGATGGCTGACCGGGCAGCATTGGTTGAAGCTGGGGTTGCCGCCCTGCGCTCAAACAGCGTGCAGCCCATCGGGCGGGTTGGTTTGATCGGGTTTTCCCAAGCCGGTTGGGTGCTGCCTAAGGTTGAACCAACAAAGAACGATATTGCGTTCTACGTGTTTGTATCGCCGGCGGTGAATTGGATGGAACAGTCTGCCTATATGACCAATTTGCGAAACAAAAACACGACCCCGGATTTAGTGAAAGTGCGAAACAACCAAGCCATTGATGAACTGGTGCTGGCAGGAGCGCCTTATCGTCAGTTCGAACAATATGCTGCAGAGAATAAGGAGATCGACAAGGAGGAGTTTTCGCCAAAAAGGTGGGCTTTCATAACCAAGAATGCCCGATCAGATTTATCCCAAGAAATTGGCCAGCTTAAAGATGTGCCCGTGTTGTTGTTGACCGGTGCGCGGGATGGGCAATTGGATGCGGTAAAAACGGATGCAACGTTTAAAAAGCTGTTGGGCGAAAAACTTGTACGCCACCAATTTGAAACGGCCGGGCACAGCATGATCCAAGTTGACCAACGCAAACCAATGGATGGTTTTGACGGGTTTTGGGTTTTGCTAAAGGTTGGCTTTATGGGCCAAGATGCATTTGTTGAGGGGTATTGGGCGGCAATGGATGAGTTCATCGCCGCCGTTTTGAATTAAGGGCTAAATCGGGCGCGGATATTGCACATAGATTTGTTTGATGCCCTCTAGCACGTCCTCACTGAGCACAATGTCTTTGGCGTCGATATCGGTTTTCAATTGTTCCATATTGGTGGCACCAATAATAACGGAGGTCATGAACGGGCGATCAAGGGCAAACTTTAAGCCCATTTGGCAAACGTCCAAACCGTGTTCTTTTGCCAATGCCATATAGGCGCGGATGGCGGGTTCAGATTGGGGAGAGTTACGGTAGGTTGCACCCTCTGATAATTCGCCCCGTGTGCCTTTGGGGATTTGCCCATCCAAATATTTGCCCGACAAGGCGCCCGCTGCCAACGCCGAATAGGCAAGCAAGCCAACATTTTCGTGATGGCTGACCTCGGCCAAATCGTGATCAAAATAGCGGCGTAGCAAGCCATATTCGTTTTGAATTGACGCCACTCGCGGCAGATCATTTTGTTCGGACAAACGCAAATACTGCATGGTGCCCCACGCAGACTCATTGGATAGGCCAATATGGCGGATTTTTCCGTCGCGCACCAATGCATCTAGGGTTTCAAGCACCTCAAGCATGTTGGAAAGCTCGGCTTGGGTGTCTTGCGAAAACGGGTCAAAATCATGGGCATTGCTGAAATGATAATGGCCGCGGTTTGGCCAATGCAATTGGTACAGATCAATATAGTCGGTTTGCAGCCGTTTCAGGCTACCTTCAACCGCTTTACGAATGGAGCTTGCGTTGATCGGGCTGCCATCGCGAATCCAGGGCACGCCTTCGCCGGCAATCTTTGTGGCTAAAATGACTTTGTCGCGGTTTCCCGAATTTTTGAACCAGGTGCCGATATATTGTTCGGTAAGTCCGTAGCTTTCTGGGATGGTGGGTACAGCATAGAGTTCGGCTGTATCAAAGAAGTTGATTTCCCGATCCAGTGCGTAGTCCATTTGTTGATGGGCTTCTTGTTCAGTGTTTTGTCGGCCCCAAGTCATGGTGCCCAAGCATATCTCAGAGACCTTTAATTCAGTGCGGCCAAGTTTGTTGAATTTCATCTGATGTCTCGCAATTTGGTGAGGACGCACAACCTAGCCCAAAGCCCCCCTAAGACACAAGATTGGACCGGCTCGAACGGGCCGAAAAAGTTTTTTTCAGTTTTATGTCATTAAGGGTTCACATTCAGATCAAAGCACCCTATATAGGCGCTGCACCCGGTAATCATCGGGCACAAAACGACATGGTCGTTTTCTTCAAGACAGTATCTGTCTTATTTTTGGCGCGGGGTGGAGCAGCCCGGTAGCTCGTCAGGCTCATAACCTGAAGGTCGTAGGTTCAAATCCTACCCCCGCAACCAAAAATTCCATAAATCTTCCAGTTCGTTGCTATTCTTTCAGCAAAATGCTCATGTCAGGCAGCAATCTATTTTGGTTGTTGAACGGGTGAGGAAATTTGATGTTTCGAAATGTTTGTGCTGCCTTGGTTGGGTTTGTCATATTGGTCTTGGGAAGTGCTTCTCCCAGTGTTGCAGTAAACTGTGATGCATCCAAAACAACTTCAGAAATGCAGGTTTGCCAAACGGCCGCTAAAGTTAGTGCGATTGAAAAAATTCGGGCTGCTTATCAAAATGCGCTTGTTGGGTTGAGTGAAGATGATCAGACGTTGCTTTTTGAAACGCAAACAGCATGGGACACCTTTAGAGATAAAGAGTGTGTTCGCCTGTCTAAAATCGTTAGCGAAGGCACGATGCGCAGCTTGGCGGAATTGTCTTGCATAATCAAAATGACCACAGAACGAGCAGATGTGCTGAACACAAACCCACTTACCGGTGAAATTGTTGAACCAGCTGTTGTGCAGGAAAAATCCAGTTTGGATGTGACTAGTCCGGCGCGCGAAATTTTGGACCTCGCCAACGCGCACTTAAGCGGTCAGTCCTCGGAGTCATATTTTTCGAACGATCGAATTGATCGTCTATATAGCGCTGGCTTTGTTGAAAAATATAAAAAAGCGGCGGCTTCGATGGCGGCCAAGGGGTACTCTGTCGTTTTTGATTACGATGTAATTATCCAAGCCCAAGATGGGTGCCCCCTTGAGAACCTGTCGCTTAAGACTTTTCCAAAGAGTGGGCAAACCACGATCGTGATGGCGACGTTCCAATCCAAAGCCTGTTGGGATAATTCAGAACAAAATCAAGCCTATTCAGAAGTGCGCTTTGAAATATTGGAACAGAATGGACGGGCGGTAATTAATGACATTTATGTTGTCGTTGAAGGCGGCGCCTATATGTCGGTCCAAGAGGAAATGGAAAAGTTTTGAGTAAGAACTCCCATCTCTAAGTTGTTTTGATTGGGGCGCCAACTTTGCTTTGCAGCGCGCACGATTTCCAATATGAAGAGTGAATGAAAAAGGTTCTCTCCTCCCTGCCCATCGATGATGTGCTGGACCAACTTTCCACAACGTTGAATGAGCAGGCTTTCGCTATTTTGGTTGCAGCGCCAGGTGCTGGTAAAACCACGCGTGTGCCGCTTGCTTTGCTCGATGCTGAATGGCGCAACGATGGGCGTATCATAATGCTCGAACCTCGACGAATTGCCGCTAGAGCCGCAGCGCATCGTATGGCGCAATCGCTGGGCGAAAAAGTTGGCGAAACTGTTGGCTACCGCGTGCGGCTAGATACGCGCGTGAGTGCAAAGACGCGCATAGAAGTGGTCACCGAAGGGGTTTTTACCCGCATGATCCTTGATGACCCCGAACTCAATGGAGTTGCGGCGGTGATTTTTGATGAGTTCCATGAACGCAGCCTTGACGGCGATCTTGGACTGGCTTTGGCGCTAGATACTGCCATCTTGCGACCTAAATTGCGCATTCTCATTATGTCGGCAACACTTGATAGCGCGCAAATGTCTAAGCTGTTGGCAGATGCACCGCTTATTGTCAGCGAGGGGCGCGCATTCCCTGTTGAAACGCACTATGTGCCGCCAAAGCCAAATGTGTTTGTTGAAGACCATGTGGTGTTAACGGTGTTGAACGCACTACAAGAAGAGCATGGCTCGATCTTGGTGTTTTTGCCCGGCCAAGCCGAAATTCGCCGGGTTGCTGAGCGGCTTTCTTCAGCGGTCTCTGACACTATAGACATTGCGCCGCTCTATGGACGATTAACACCTGAGCAGCAAGATCGGGCGATCGCACCCGCCGTTGAGGGGCGACGTAAAATTGTAATTGCGACATCAATTGCGCAAACTTCTTTGACCATTGAAGGTATTCGCATTGTTGTTGATAGCGGCTTGGCGCGGGTGCCGGTTTATGAGCCAGCGACCGCTTTAACACGGCTTGAGACCCGCACGATTTCGCAAGCGGCTGCCACCCAAAGGCAAGGGCGGGCCGGACGAACCCAAGACGGCGTTTGTTATCGCCTTTGGAGCAAAGGCCAAAATGCAGCACAAGCCGCATTTGATACGCCAGAAATTTTGGCCGCCGACTTAACTGGTTTGGTGCTCAATCTTGCTAGTTGGGGCGTCACCGACCCAAATCAAATGCAATTTGTTGATCAGCCGCCTGCGCCTGCATGGGCAGAAGCTGTTGCGCTGCTAAAGGATTTGGATGCGCTGGACGAGCGTGGACAGATCACTGATCATGGCCGTGCTTTGGTGGGGTTGCCCCTCCACCCGCGCCTTGCGCATATGGTGCATCAAGGCAAAACCTGTGGCAACGCCCAGCTGGCCGCTGACATTGCAGCGCTTGTTTCGGAACATGGACTTGGTGGCGATGCGATTGATATCGAAGAGCGTTTGCGCATTTTTTTGTCAGATCGGAGCCCCCGGGCGACGGACGCGAAGTCTTTGTCAAAGCGATGGGCGAAAGAGGTTGGCGAAGGCGGCAAGCAAACGCGTGAAACGAGCGTTGGACAATTGATCGCTTATGCTTATCCGGATCGCATCGCGCAGGCCGCTGGTCGCCCCGGACGTTTTCGGCTAGCAAATGGGCGCGCAGCTTCATTGCCTGCAACTAACCCGCTCGCGCAGCAAAAGTTTTTGGTGGTCACTGATATTACCGGACAAGCTGCAAATGGGCGCATTCGCGCGGCTGCAGGAATTGATCTTGTAGAGATTGAAGAGAGTTTTTCGGCTCATATAGTTGAAGAAACCCGCTTAGAGTTTGACACTCAATCCCGCCGCGTTCGCGCGCGCCGTGTGCGGGCGCTCAAGCAGGTTGTGTTGGCCGAAGCGCCTGCCAAAATTGAAGATCAAGATGCTGCAGCAGCCGTTCTTTGCACGGCGATAAAGGCGTTGGGGCTAAATGTTTTGCCATGGACAAAGTCACAATTGGCCATTCGAGCGCGAGCGAATTATTTGCATCAAACGCTTGGTGCGCCTTGGCCCGATCTTAGTGACTTGGCTTTGCAAAAAGATGTTGCAAGCTGGTTGCAGCCATACCTTTTTGGGGAAACAGCCATTGCCAAAATCTCCCCGCAAGTTTTGGACAGTGCGTTGTTGGCTTTGTTGCCGTGGGGCATGAGAAACCAGATGGATGAGTTGTTGCCCACTCATTTTGAGGTGCCCACGGGGTCTCGCATTGCGATCAACTACGCGCACGAAACCGCCCCTGCGATTGAGGTGCGGGTGCAAGAATTATTTGGTCTTTCCAAGCATCCAAGCGTTGCTGAGGGTAAAATTCGATTGTTGGTCATACTGTTGTCGCCCGCGCACCGCCCTATACAGATGACCCAAGATTTGCCCGGATTTTGGCAGGGCTCATGGGCCGATGTGGCCAAAGATCTAAAAGGGCGATACCCGCGTCATTTCTGGCCGGATAATCCTGCCGCAGCAAAAGCGACCTCGCGCGCGAAGCCACGGGGGAGTTAGAGGCGTTTGCGTTTGAGCGGAGCCCTGTGCATTTGATCGGGGCCCATCGGATTATTGAAAGGTGGCTTAGCTCGCCAGCTTGATATCAACTGCATCTGGACTTGTGTGCTGTTCTTCTAAAATGAAAATCTCAACTATTTGATCAAGAGCGATTGCTTGCTCTTCAGTTTGTTCGATTGCCGTGTTGGTTTCTTCCACCAGTGCGGCATTGTGTTGGGTCATTTCATCCATTTGCCGGATCGCTGAAGAGACCTCGTCAATTGAAGAGGCTTGGCTTCGGCTTGCTATTGAAATCTCCACGACCAAGTCACGGTTTTCTTGCACCGCCGCTAGCATTTCTTCTATTTTTTTAGATGCGTCGGCAACGAGTTGTGTTCCATTGTCTACCTCTGATGAACTCTGTTCAATCAGTGCTTTAACGTCTGACGACGCTTCAGCTGCGGACTGTGCCAGCCGACGCACTTCAACCGCAACAACGGCAAAGCCTTTGCCTGCTTCGCCTGCCCGGGCAGCCTCGACGGAGGCGTTTAACGCCAGCAAATTGGTTTGGAAAGCAATGTCATCGATCATGCCGATAATATTTGAAATTTTGGCCGATGAAGAGGTGATGCGTTCCATTGCGTTGGTTGCGTTTTCCATGACCTGGCCGCTGCTTGTCGCAATTGTGGCGGTCAGCGCAGTTTTTTGTTTTGCATCCTCGGAGCGGCGGGCGTTTTCGTCCACCGCCGTTGAGAGCTGTTCCATCGCCGCGGAGGTTTGTTCGATTGCGGAAGCTTGGCGGGTTGTGCGATCAGCGAGATCATTGGACCCGGTTAGGATTTCGGATGTCGCAGCTTTTAGACCCCGCGAAGTTACGCGCAATTGGCCAACAATTTCACAAAGTTTTTCAGCAACGTCATTGGTGTTGGATTTCAGTTTATGAAATGCGCCTTCATATTGTCCTGTAACCCGCTTTGAAAGGTCTGCTTTTGAAAGCGCTGCAAGAACTTCGCCCGTTTCGTTCAAGCCTCGGTCAACTGTAGCAACAAGGTCGTTTACGCCCTGTGCGAGATGGTTGAGTTCCTCATCGGGGAATTCTGCGCTGACCCGCTTATCGAAAATACCTGCGCTTGCCGCACTGACAACATTACCAAAGGCGGCTTGTAGTTCTTGCATCATTGACGCTCGTTCAAGCTTGCGCAAATTTTCAGCTTCAACCTCCTGGGCAGCGTTGGCCTCCATTTTGATTGCATTGTCCTTAAACACCAGAACAGCATTTGCCATTTTGCCAATTTCGTCTGCACGATCAGTTTGTGGGACCTCTGTCTCTAATTCGTTTCGCGCAAGAGAGCGCATAGCTGTCGTAAGTCTGGCAATTGGATTGGTGATTGAGCGCGATATTGCAATGGCTAGCCCTGTTGTAATGAGCATTAGGATTAGTCCGGACATCAACATGAAGTTGCGTAAGGCGACAATGCCCATGCTTGCCTCTTGTGTGCCTTGCATGGCAATAACGGCCCACTTGGTGGTGCCAAACTCGATCGGCGTTGCCGCTACCCGGGTGTCCACGCCCAGTTGGTTTTTCCAGTCGCCGACAAAAGTGTTTCCAGCAAGACCCGCTTTGGCGGATTCGCTTTCGTTTGAAGTAGTTAGAATATCATTTTCGGGTGTAAAGCTGCTGTTATTTCTAAGCAGATAATCTTCACCAACAATTATGGTTTCACCGGTTTCGCCAAGACCTGTTTTCTCATTCATAATGTGGTTAATGCGCCCTATAGGCATTTGCATTGCTGCAACCCCGATTTGTTTTTCGTCCATGTAAACCGGTGAAGACATAAAGGCCGCAGGCGCATCAAAGCTTGGGGAGTAGGGTTTGAAGTCAAAGAAGTTGATTGTGTTGGGTGCTTGCTTTAGCGCAGCTCTAAAAGCCTTGCCCAAATCTGTATTCTTCCACTCGTCGCCGCTATTGGAAAAATTCGTCGCAAAGTCGGCTTCCTTAAATACGGAGTATACTAGCTCGCCATTCATGTCGAAAAGAAAGATGTCGTAGTAGCCTTTGGTCTCCAATAACTCTCTGAAGACAGGATGAAATTGGCCATGGGTCGTATCGTATGATGTTTTTGTCGGCGCTTGATCAAGTAAATGCTTTTCGCCAACTTTGTTCTTGTTGTCTGTTATATAAGCCCTTTTTAGTGTGGCATTTGCGCTTGACCCTAACTCTGCATAGTTCGCGGTAAACTCGGCCAGAGCGGTTGCCGTCTGTGGATTGCTGGAGAACAGTCTTAGATCGTCCTCCAAGTCATACAGATAGTTTTCAAGGGTATTGGCGCGGCTTTTTGCAATGGTCTCAAGCTTGTTGGTAGTCGTGTCCATCAGCGCGGAGGATGCGGTGGACAAGCTAATGCCACCCATAATCAATACGGCTGAGAGCGAGATGCCAGCAAAAGCAATTGGTAATTTTGTAGAGAGGCTTAAGTCTTTAATTGATTGAAACATACTTGCACCATTTTCAGAAATGGCCAGATGACAGTTTGAGCAAAAAAATGTTTTTGTTTCTATTATTGTCGAATGCGCCAAACAGCTCTGGCAAAGAAAAATACTAAATATTGCTTTTTTATACGGATTAATACCTAACCTATTGTTAAAGGCGAAAATCGGCAAATGTGCAGGTTGCGCCTGTTGATGGTGTCCCTACAATGCGATCAACTCAAAAACTGGTTGTAGTTGCAAAATGAAAAATGATTTCGGTGATATCCCGTTTAGCCCGCAAATGTTGCAAAGCCTTTTAAGAGAAATGGGCGGCGGGGCCATTGCAATTGATGCGCTGGGGCATATCATTTGGATCAACAATAATTACCATAAAATGTTGGGTATTCCCAAGGGGATAGATCCACGCGGGCGCGACATTGAAGAGCTTATTCCTGAGAGCCGGTTGAAAGAAGTGGTGCGCACGGGAAACTCGATTTTAATCGACATTATGAATTTTGATGATCAACAATTTGTGGTCAGTCGGTTTCCATTAAAAGACAGCGAGGGCGTTGTTGCGGGTGCCATTGGGTTTGTGCTGTTCGACAAAGTTGGGCCCTTGGCTCCGTTGATGAAGAAGTTTGAAATCTTGGGCAAACGCTTGAGTTTAGCTGAGCAAAAATTGGCTCAAGCCCGCCAAGCCAAATATAGCGTTGCGAGCATTATCAATCGGTCGCCAAAAATCGATAAGGTGAAAGAGCAAACCCGCGCGGTGGCGCAACATGATAGCCCGGTGCTTTTGCGGGGGGAAACGGGAACGGGCAAGGAGCTGTTTGCCCATGCCATTCACAATGCGTCGGCTCGGCGCTCGGGCCCATTTGTGGCGCTTAATGTGGCAGCAATTCCTGAGGCTTTGCTGGAGGCTGAGTTTT
Source organism: uncultured Maritalea sp. (assembly GCF_937139385.1). Lineage (NCBI taxonomy): Bacteria > Pseudomonadati > Pseudomonadota > Alphaproteobacteria > Hyphomicrobiales > Devosiaceae > Maritalea > uncultured Maritalea sp. Next base: position 20,255 of record NZ_CAKZPW010000049.1, read on the forward strand.
TTGGGGTGGCGCCGGGCGCTTACACTGGGGCCAGTGATCGCCAACCAGAAGGCAAATTGGCATTAGCGCGGCATGGCACCTTATTTTTGGATGAAGTGGGGGACATGCCCTTGGCCTTGCAGGCAAAACTGTTGCGCGTTCTAGAAGAAAAAGAATTTGAACCTGTTGGGTCAAACATTATCCAGCCCGTTGATGTGCGCATTGTGGCTGCGACTTCGCTTGATCTAGAGAGCATGGTGAAAAAGGGCACGTTTCGGCGAGATTTTTATTATCGGTTGAATGTGCTCAAGATTGATATTCCGCCTTTGCGACAACGCATCGAAGATGTGCCGGTGTTGTGCGACTATTTCCTTGAAGAATTTGCGCAGCGCGCCAGTGAGCCATTGCGCCTGATGGCGGACAGTGGGGTGCAACATCTGATGCGCTATGATTGGCCGGGCAACGTGCGCGAATTGCGCAATGCGATCGAGCGGGCTTGTGTTTTGTCCAAAGCCCAGGTTCTGGGGGCTGACGCATTTGAGGAAATACTGCCCGCTGATGATGTTTCGTCGCCGAGCAAAGCACCTTATCAAGAGCCGGGCATGGACGCAGCGGATAATCTACCATTGCAAATTGCACAGCTTGAGCGGCGGGCAATAGGAGATGCGTTGCGCATATGCGCTGGGCACAAGGGCAAGGCCGCCAAGCGGTTGGGCATTTCGCGTTCTCAGCTTTACGATAAGCTCAAACTCTATGATTTGTCGTAAAGTCAAACATAATTGTATGTTTTTCAAACGATGCGCATTTTCTCATTCATTTCAAATAGTTGAGCCTAGTTTTTATCCATTTTGTGTGAGAACAACACATTTTTCAAGCGACATAATCTTGTCCCATCATTGGTATAACTTGCTGAAATAATTACACTAATCCCTTTTCGGAATTGTTGGCACGGCCATTGCAATGAAATGGTGTGGATCGCGCACGCGAAATTTAACAGCGTGCGGTCATTTCCATTAAAGGGAGGAATAAATGGATCGTTCTAATTTCAAAAGTGTTGCGCAAAAAATCGCTGCACCTGCCTTGGCTGCATTGGCAATGTCAACAGCTGTTCTGCCAACCCAAGCTGGTGAGCCGCTGCGTTGGCGTGTGCCGGTGGCGTTTGGTACACATTTGCCAGCGCTTGGCGACAATATCAATTATGTGGCTGAAGCACTTGATGCGGCAACAGCGGGCGAAGTGCAGTTCAAAGTGTTTGAACCTGGCAAATTGGTGGCACCCTTGTCGATCACTGAAGCGGTGAAAGACGGCAAAATGCAAGCCGGTTACACTTGGCTTGGTTATGATCAGGGCCGCATTCCATCTGCCCCTTTGCTTGCGGCGCGTCCGTTCGGCATGGAGCCTTGGGAATATACAGCTTGGTGGTATGAAGGTGGTGGGCAGGCGTTGGCTGAAGCCGTTTATGCTGAGCACGACGTGCATCCAATTTTGTGCGGTATTATTGGCCCCGAAACTGCTGGTTGGTTCCGTAATGAAATCAAATCACTTGAAGATATTGATGGGCTAAAAATTCGCTTTGCGGGTCTTGGCGGCAAAGTGATGCAAAAACTTGGTGCGTCTGTAACGGTGTTGCCCGGTGGTGAGATTTTCCCCGCGTTGGAAAAAGGTGCCATTGATGCGACCGAGTTCTCCATGCCCGCGATCGACCAATTGCTGGGTTTTGATAAGATCATCAAAAACAACTATTTCCCCGGTTGGCACCAAACTTACACAGCCTTCCATTTGGTTGTGAACGCCGAGCTTTGGGCCAGATTGCCAAGCGATCGCAAAGCGTTGATCGATATGGCTTGTACTGCTGGTGTAATTCGCAACCTTTCAAAAGGTGAGGCCATTCAAGGCGCCGTGATTGCTGGTTTCCCTGAAAAAGGCGTGACCGCCAACACATTGCCCGAAGAATTGCTGCGCGAGTTGCAGGTGATTACGCAAGAAGTGTTGGAAGAAGAAGCGGCAAATGACGAGCACTTCAAGACCATCTATGAGTCTCAAGAAGCTTTCTCTGCGGACTACAAGAATTGGAAAAGCCTCGCGTACCTACCACGCGATTTCTAAGCGCACGCGTTCTTAAAAACAGTTGGTCGTTGAGTTGTGGGGAGGTCTGCTGTTCGAGCAGATATGTAAATGACAATTAAAAAAGATCTGGACCATCCAGAACATATGCTCGAAGAGCCGGGCCATGCCTATGGCGAGTTTTTGCCAACAACGGCTTTTTCAAGAGTTACCGATCGCGCCTTGCGTGCGATCGGCCATGGTGTCAGCTGGGTTTGGCTGTTGCTGTTGGCCACCATCGTGATCAATGTTGTGTCGCGCTATGTCTTTGGCAAAGGGCGCATTGAGTTTGAAGAAATCCAATGGCATTTTTATGCAGTTGGGTTCTTGGTCGGGCTTTCCTATTGCCTGACCACAGACGATCATATTCGGGTTGATGTGATTGCTGAGGTATTCTCCAAAAAGGTCAAAACATGGGTCGAAACGTTGGGTATTATTTTGCTGCTGATCCCATTTTTGGTGTTTGTAATTATCTACGCTGTGCCGTTTTTCACCTACTCATTGTCGATTAATGAGGTCTCAGGGTCGCCCGGTGGGCTGCCCGCTGTGTGGGCCATCAAGTCTTTCCTCATCATCGGCTTCGTTTTGCTGCTGTTTGCGGCTCTGTCGCGGCTCAGTCGGGCGGTTGCCTTTTTGACCGGAGGCGGTGAAACGCTACCGCCTCAAGATGGAGGGCGATGATCATGGAAATCAATGAAATTATCTGCATTTCGATGTTTGCCTCCTTTATTCTTTTGCTGTTCACAGGCTTTCCCGTTGCTTGGATTTTGGGTGGCTTAGCCGTCGCATTTACCGCGCTGGGTTGGTATTTGGGGGCCTTTACGAATGTATTGGCCAATAGTTTTTTCTATGTCGATTGGGCCTACAGTTCTGCAACAGTCGACCGGATTTGGGACGTGATGCACAATTGGGTGCTGGTTGCTTTGCCTATGTTTGTATTCATGGGGTTGATGCTTGACCGCTCAGGTTTGGCGTCCAAATTGCTTACGGATTTTGCCAAGCTTTTCGGCCGGGTAAGAGGCGGGTTGGCGGTAACCGTTGCGCTGATCGGTATCTTGTTGGCGGCATCGACGGGGATTATTGGTGCCTCTGTTGTGCTGTTGTCGGTTCTTGGATTGCCGGTGATGATGCAAGCGAACTATTCAAAGTCTTTTGCCTCTGGCGTTGTTTGTTCGGTGGGCACTTTGGGCATTCTTATCCCACCATCCATCATGCTTGTGTTGATGGCAGACCGGTTGGCAATTTCGGTGGGCGATTTGTTTTTGGGCGCATTGATCCCAGGTATTTTGCTGGGTTCAATCTATATCATTTACATCTTGGTGGTGGCGAACTTGTTTCCAAGTGTTGCACCTGCGCCAAAAGATGTGGAGCCGATTTCGGGCAAGATGGTGTGGCGTGTGTTTGTGGCGGTACTGCCGCCTGCAGGGCTTATCCTTGCGGTTCTCGGCTCAATTTTTGCGGGCATCGCCACGCCAACCGAAGCATCTGGCGTTGGCGCATTTGGCGCGCTTTTGTTGGCGCTATTTGCGGGCAAATTGAACTATAAGGTTTTGATGGAGGTGTGCCGCGAAACCACCAAAACCACGGCGTTTATTTTTGCTATCTTTTTGGGGGCGACTGCGTTCTCGCTCGTGTTCCGTGGTTTTGGCGGAGATGAGTTGATTGAGGGCGCTTTGCTTTCGCTTCCCTTTGGGCCAACGGGGATCATTATCACCATTCTCTTTTTCACCTTTTTGCTGGGCTTCTTTTTGGATTGGATTGAGATCACCCTGATCATTTTGCCGCTCGTCGGTCCGGTGGTGGCTGGTTTGGGTTTTGATTTGGTGTGGTTTACCGTAATGTTTGCCGTGTGCCTGCAGACGTCTTTTCTCACCCCGCCGGTTGGCTTTGCTTTGTTCTATTTAAAGGGAACAGCGCCTGCCGGCATTAGTGTTCGTCACATTTATGCAGGTGTGTTGCCGTTTATTGGTTTGCAATTGCTGGGGCTTGTGCTTGTCTTTGTGTTTAAAGATCTGGTGACGTGGTTGCCTTCAATTGCATATGCAAATTAGCGGCGGAATAAAACGATGACAGTTTCTATGTTGGATGGGTACAGCGGGCTAAAGGGCAAGCGCGCGCTGATAACCGGTGGCACGAGCGGCATTGGCCTTGGTGTTGCCACGCGCTTAAAAACGCTGGGTGCTGATGTGGTGATAAATAGCCATGAAAGCCCAGCTCAGGTGGCGGCTGTGCTTGAGCAAGTGAACACCCTTGACGGTCCAGAATTGGTGTTTGCCCCCGCGGATATGTCGGATCATTCATCCTTTGACGATTTGCTCGGGGCAATTGGTGCCGTGGACATTTTGGTCAACAATGTGGGCATTCAGCATGTGCAAGCGATCGCGGATTTTCCGGACGAAAAGTGGCAGCAAATATTAAACATCAATCTTTCTTCCGCGTTTTATCTGACCAAGCGTGTTTTGCCCGCCATGCAGTCGCGCAACTGGGGGCGCATCATCAATGTTGCTTCGGCCCACGGGCTGGTGGCTTCGCCTTTCAAGTCGGCTTATGTGGCAGCAAAACATGGGATATTGGGACTAACCAAAGCAACGGCGTTGGAACATGCTGAACACGGCATCACCTGCAATGCAATCTGCCCGGGATATGTTTGGACCCCATTGGTTGAACAGCAATTGGCAGACCAGTGCAAAGTGCATGGTATGAGTGAACAAGACGTTATTCAAAACATCATGTTGCAACCTCAGCCCACCAAAAAATTTGTTCAGATTGAAGAGGTTGCAGAACTTGCCGGGTTCCTTTGTGGCGATCTTGCGCGCTCAATCACGGGTACATCTTTGTCAATTGATGGGGGCTGGACAGCGGGTTAGAACAGGGTTGAAATTTGATTGATCAATTCAATGATCAACAACCCAGCAGATAAGGCCGCCCCAAGCAAACCAAGATATTTCCAACGTTGCAGGCTCGGGTCTGATTGTTTTCGGTTGCCGATGCGCCAAAGGGAAATATTGACCAAGGTAAAAACCGTTAGAATGACGGCGGCGGTGGTGCGGGCCAAGCCGCCAAGTGGGAACGTAAGCGCCAGAACGGTAATCAATACGGCGACACCAATGGTTGCGCGAATTGGGGTTTTTAGTTTTGGGTGCACATGGGACAAGCCTTGCGGGAGCATGCCCTCTTTGCTCATGCCAAAAATCACCCGCGCACCCATAATGATTTGCACCAAAATACCATTGACCATGGCAATGGTTGCCGCTGCCGCAATCAACTCGCCACTGCCCCCGGTAAGTTGCGCGTACAAGGTGGCCAAAGGTGCTTTGGAGTGAGCGATGGCGGTCGGATCAGGGGCGGACACCGCAACAAGCGCCACAAGTGCGTAAATGATGACCGTGATGATCAAAGTGGCGATGATGGCGAGTGGTACATTGATGTGTTGATTTATGGGTTCTTCTGCCATGTTTTCAA
>NZ_CAKZPW010000050.1:0-7527 GCF_937139385.1 uncultured Maritalea sp.
AGTTCACTCGGTTTCTGAGTTGCTTGAACCCGTTCTGCCATATGGCCCACATAGGTACATGTGGGACCATCTAACTCAGCAAACACCCTGGGTTCAAATGGCAAGACTGCCAAAACCTCGTCATATAGGGGCTTGATTTGCTGCGCACGCTCAGGCTTCCATGCCCAAACAGACGGAGCCACATAAAGAACAATTCTCGCGTTCGGCAAACGTTTGCGCACACCCGCAGCCACACGATTGGAAAACTCTTGGCTGTCGATTAGAACCACAACGTCAGGCTTTTGACGAACGATGGCGTCAATTGTTTGCCGCAATCGAAACAACAAGAGTGGCAAACGCAAATAGACGTCGCGCCACCCCATAACGGCCAAATCTGACATGGGAAATAGGGACTTGAGCCCTACTTCATGCAACGCGGAGCCGCCTACACCTGTAACGTCGAGTTCGACACGTTGCTGTAGCTGGCTAACCAGATCAGCGCCCAATTGGTCGCCTGAGCTTTCGCCAGCAACGACAAACAGGCGCACTTACCCCCACCCCACAACGCTGACACTGCGCTGCTCCGCTAGATCTACTACGCGCGGCCGGTCCACAACCAGACATTTGTCGGCTTCAACAACAACAACACCCACGCCAGCATCCGCGCACAATTGAATTGTTTTTGGTCCAATTGTTGGCAAATCACCCAACCCACTCTGTTGTGGCTTTGCCACCTTTACAAGTACCAACTCACCAGCCGGAATGCGCAAGGTTGCCGCGATATTTTTTGCACGAACTAACAAATCGTCTGTGCCCAAAACATCCTCAGAAGCTACAGGCCGCAGGCCGTGAAAAACGATGGATTGTCCCAAATCAGTGCGCGCAATCGTACGTGCCAGCCGAATAAGATTTTCAGTTTCGTTGATCTTTGGGGGCACTTCAGGGCCACCAACATGACCACGCCCCGCCAATAGTGAAGGCACCAACTCGTGAATGCCCTTAATGTCAACTTGTGCATCCTTGGCGATCGTTCGATAGGCGGTTTCCAATCCAATATCGCTCATATCAAGCTTGCCCTGATAGTGCTGCACAAGATATGCGCCAACATTTGCCCGCAATTCAGGAGATAGATCCACGCGCCCGACTGCACATAGGGTACACACAGAAGCAGCACGCAACCGATTGATCAACTCAAGTGGCTGCCCAACATCAATATTGTCGTTCGAATTCGGTGCATCGCCAACCATCGACCACACCACGAAATCGCCTTCATACCGCTCACGAATAGCCGCCTGAGCGGTTGCCGCAAGTTCACCCTGACCAACCAACAAAGCCAGTTTATTCATGAGAGCCAACACCGTTCTTCGGCATGCAAATGGAACGCTCAGATGGTTTGCGCACGAATGACACCACAAGATCTACTAGTTCGTGCCCTTTAAAGATCTCTGCAGCATCTTCAACCCGTTCGCGCAAGGTACCTTCATTGGAAAAAATCATTCGATAAGCGGCACGTAGCGTATGGATTTCTTCGCGATCAAAATTGCGACGTTTCAAACCAACAAGGTTCAACCCGCCCAAATAGGCACGATTGCCCAAAACAGAACCGAACGGAATAACATCATTTTCAACCATGCTCATAGCACCGACGATGGAATGAGCACCGATACGCACGAATTGATGTACACCCGAAAGCCCACCAACAATGGCATGCTCATCAACAATCACATGGCCTGCAAGGGCCACATGATTGACAAGAATAACGTGATCACCAAGTTGACAGTCGTGGGCCACATGGGCACCTGCCATCAGTAAAACATGATTGCCAATCCGCGTTTCCATTCCGCCGCCACTTGTGCCGGGATTAATGGTTACATTCTCGCGGATCGTGCAATTGTCACCAATGAACAAACGGCTTTGCTCACCTGCGTATTTTTTGTCCTGTGGTTGATGTCCAACCGAGGCAAAGGGGAAAATCTCGCAACCAGACCCAATTTCTGTTTCACCCGCAATGGCAACATGAGAGTGCAAAATTGTGTTGCTACCGATAGAAATCTTGCCATCTAGAACGCAAAAAGCGCCCACGCTGACATCTTCGCCCAGTGTTACATTTTCACCGATAACTGCCGTCGGATGGATATTTGCCATTCTTATTCGTCTCGCACGATCATTGCGCCAACTTCAGCTTCTGCAACCACAACACCGTTTACAATGGCCTTGGCCTCATAGCGGCCAACATTGCGACGTCGATGCGCCTTTTTGATGTGATATTCCAACACATCGCCCGGCTCAGTCGGCTTTCTGAACTTCGCCTTATCAATGGTGAGCAGAAAGACCGTATATTTGTCGCCCTTCTTTTGCTCTTCAGCAATAACAATCGCGCCAGCGGTTTGCGCCATCCCTTCCAGAATCAAAACACCTGGAAATATCGGTTTACCGGGGAAGTGTCCCTGGAAAATTGGCTCATTAAAGGTGATGTTTTTAACACCGATTGCAGACTCGTCCCCGTCCACTTCAATGATCTTGTCGATCATCAAAAATGGATATCGGTGTGGCAAGCACTCCAAAACCCGACTAATATCCAAAGCTGACAATTCACGATCTGTCATAAAGCACCCCGTTACTTACTTTTTGCGAACCAACCTTCGGATGGCCGCGACCTCTTTGCGCCACATATTTATTTCGGTTGCGGGAGACCCGCCAACCATGCCGCCTGCCGGGACATCTTTAGTGACCAACGAACAGGCGTAAACTACTGCTTTATCGCCAACTTTTACCTTGTTGGAAATACCAGCTCGCCCGGCCAAAAGAACACCATCGCCAAGCACAGCTGAACCGGCCAACCCCACATGCCCCGAGAGTTGGCAGAACCGACCAATAGTTGAATTATGTGCAATTTGCACCAAGTTATCAATTTTTGTTTTCTCGCCGATCACTGTGTCATCAAGCGTTCCACGATCAATGCTTGTGTTTGTGCCGATCTCAACACCGTCTTGAATGAGCACCCGGCCCAATTGCGGTATCTTTTTTGGACCGTTTGCACCTGGCAGAAACCCGAAACCATCCGCCCCAATGCGCACCCCAGAATGAATGAGATTGTCATCGCCAATATGGGAAAAATATATGGAAACATTGTCCGCAACAATCGAACCTCTGCCCAGCGTGACCCCGCGCCCAAGGACGGTGTTTGGGCCAACTGAAACATTTTCGCCGATTTCAACGCCAGCCCCAACCATCACATTCGGGGCAATATCGCAGCCCGTGCCAACACTGATGCGACCAAGCTTTAAAGCCTCAGACCAGAGCATCAACCCAGAGTATTGAGAGCGCAACGCCCCCTGATAGAGGATAGACGCCAAGTCTGTGAAGGTCTGGTAGGGCTTTGGGGAAACGATGACAGACAGATCATCGGAACAGTGCTGCAACAAATGCTCAGGTACAATCACTATGCCCGCCTGTGTGGCCTCAAGGGCCTCCACATAGGCTGAATCGGCAACAAAGCCCAGTTCACCATCAACCAAATATGGAACCGTCCCTGCCCCGCTAACCTCTTGATCGAGGTCGACCCTACTCAGATCGCAAGCATCAAGCCCTTCGCAGTCCGCAACCAACTGTCTAACGGTCGGGCGAATCTCAAGCGGGAAAAAGCGATTATCAACCATGCAAAGTCCTAAACAAAAAGGATCGCAGATTGTGTCCGCGATCCCCTAATGCCGTCAAGTAGATTGTTGCTTAGAACAATGTCTGAATTGTGAGAGCAAATACTTGTGTGTCATCTGCTGCATCTTTGTCGAGTACATGTGCAAAGTCACCGCGCAAAGGACCAAGTGGAGAATCCCACAAGATGCTGGCGCCGATTGACGTACGTGTTTGAACGCCATTGCCACTTGTAATCAAAGAACCGTCCAAACCAGATGCACCAAGATATGCAGCATCTGCCCATACAGCACCAGACAGGCCATAGGCTTCTGGAACCACTGGAAGCGGGAACTCAACCTCAGCCGATACAGCAACATACTCGGAAACACCCAAAGCATTGGTGCCATTCTTTGGACCATAGCCATGCGACTTGAACCCACGGATCAACTGTGGTCCTGGAACAAACGCTTCAGTTGGGTGAACTGATCCACCACCAAGTTCGTTGATAATGCCAGCTTGACCTTTGATGCTGGCAACTACGCCGTGGTCAGGCAGCACTGGAATGTAATACCGGCCCTTAACTTCAGTCTTAAGCAAGTTGTGGTCGATACCAACATACTGTTGTGTCAAATTGAGCGCATAGCCTTCGCTTGGCGAAATCTGATTATCGACGTCTGTATAATTGAGCGTATATCCAACGAATGCTTTGTTCACTGCCCCACCAAGACCTGTGATGTAGGTCGGCGCATTGGCATCTGTATCAGTGTAAGTGGTTTGATCAAATCCTGCGAAAACAGAAGCACTCAGCTTGTCAACAACAGGAGCACCAACACGGAATTGGAAGCCAGTTGAATCTGTACCATAGTTGTAAGGCTTACCCTCATCCACAGTACGACGATAAGCATCAATTCCCGCAGAAATATCAAGGCCCATAAACTTCGGCTCGGTGAACGAGAAGTCGTAAGTTCTACTGCTCAAAGTTCCACCAATGGCAAGCTTCAGTTTCTGACCCTTGCCAAGGAAGTTTGTTTCTTCAAGCGACAATTCGGCACCAAAACCGGTTTGCGGAGAATAGCTCGCGCCACCGCCCCAGCTGCCTGTTGATTTTTCTTCAACAACAACATTGATCACAACACGGTCAGCAGCTGTACCCTGCTCCACGTTGACTTGTACACGAGAGAAGAACCCTAGCGCTTGCAACGCATCGCGGCCAGCGGCCAAGAATGTGCGGTTGAATGGGTCGCCTTCAGCGAACTCAAACTCACGACGGATAACAAAATCACGTGTGCGTGTGTTACCAAAAACATTGATACGCTCAACATAAAGCCGCGCGCCTTCATCCACCAAATAGGTCACATTAAAGCGCTTCGCTTCAACATCGCGATCCAAACGTGGGCGAACCTCTGCAAACGAATAACCTTGATGTGCAGAATCACGAGACATATCAGCGGCAGTGCGCTGTAGGCTTGTGAGTGAATAGCGACGCCCCTCATGGGTCCGAATTGATGATCTTAGTGCATTCGCATCAAGGCCAACAATGCTTGTTTCAATGTCAATCGTGCCAAACTCATAACGCTCGCCTTCATCAATGGTAAAGTTGATGAAATAAGCATTTCGGTCTGCATCAAAATCTGCAACAGCAGACAAAACCTGCGCATCTGGGAAACCACGATCCGCGTAATACAAACGCACAAGCTCACTATCTACATTGAGTTTGTCTTCGTCATAAACATCATCACGGAACAACCAGCTCAACAAATGAGATTCATGGGTGCGCAGAATTGCTTTCAATTGCGCATCGCCAATGGACTGGTTGCCCGTAAAGTTAATTTTGGCAATGCTCGCGCGATCACCTTCATTAATCAGGAATGTCAGCTTAATACGTGCGTTTTCGCCAATTTCGGTCCGTGAAGTCACAGAAACCGAGTTAAACCCGGCTTGATCATAGGCAAGTTCAATATTGCGCGCGTCTTGAGCAACCGCCGCCTCGGTGTAAACACCGCGAGAGGACGTCTCAATCATATCGGAAAGTTTGGCGTCAGAGAATTTCTTGTTACCCTCAAACAGCACAGAAGACACAATTGGGTTCTCTTTTACGACAATCCGAAGCGTGCTGCCCGACATCGAAACGCTAACAGAAGCAAACAATCCGCTTTGATACAAAGCGTCGATTGATTCATCGATCTTTGACGATGTTGCATTCTGCCCTTTGCGCAAGGCAAGAAAAGAAACAACAGTGCTGTCATCCACACGTTCGTTTCCGGTCACTGTAATAGACCGGACAGTTGCAGCATAAGCCGCCTCAACACCAAGTAAGCCACTGATTTGACTTGGCATCAAAGGCCCACCCAAAATCAGCAACATCCCCAAAACCAAACTTGGTATAAGCTTTGCTCGTGCAATCATATTCCCGACGCCTTCCAGCACTTCCCGCGCAAACACAGTATTCCCTGCCGATTGCGACACTAACTCCATGATCTGTTTTACTGTTTCTTAAGCCAAACGCAAGACCTAATAGGCTTTTACGTTACCAAAAGATGTGCAGTGCACCCCTTGCGCAACACTTTATAAATACCTAAGCAAACCGATCACATTCTAAAATATATCGTTGACGACCGAAAAGACCATTAGTGACAAAACAATAAACATTCCAAATCGATAACCCATCTCTTGGAATTTCTCACTTAGCGGTTTCCCGCGCACAACTTCGTAAAAATAATAGACCAAGTGCCCACCATCCAACATGGGGATGGGGAACAAATTAAAGATCCCAATATTTAGCGACAATAGCGCCATCAGGTTGATCAGGGTGAACACCCCAAGCGTGGCGGCTTCTCCGGAGATCTTTGCGATTTTAACCGGACCACCCAACTGGTCCACATCGCCCTTACCAACCAGCAATTCGCCCAAGAACTTAAATGAGCGGTCGACAATCAAAATCATCTCGTCAACTGTGATGACCACCGCTTCAACTGGATTTGGGCGTACAAAAATCACATCTTCTTGCGTTGCGTTGCGCGAAACACCCAAATACCCAACGTTTGATATATTGCCAAACTGGTCCGTGCGCTCGCGGACACCGGTGCGCACATCCAAAGTCATCGCTGTACCAAGTCGATAAATTTCAACGAGAATGTCACGTTCTGGGCTGGTGGCAACAATCCGTTGGAAATCACCAAAGCTACGAATCAAATAGCCATCTACCCGGACTATCCTGTCTTCTGGCATAAAGCCGGCAATAGAAGCTGGTGATTGGGGTTCAACGCCATCGATCTGGGCTTCCAGCGTGTAGCGACCCAACCCAACCAAAAGCGCATAGAGCACAATGAAGGTGAAAATTATGTTCGCAATCGGCCCCGCGATAACAACAGCTATGCGTTGCCAAACATTTTTGTAAAAGAAGAGAGATGATTGCGTTTGTGCATCAAATTGCTCCAACCCTTCACGATTGGGCATGCTCGCCGCGTTCATATCGCCCACGAACTTTACGTAACCACCAAGCGGAATCGCACAGACTTTCCAACGCGTACCGTTCTTGTCATTAAACCCGAACAGTTCAGGCCCAAAGCCAATCGCAAAGACTTGCACGGCGATCCCGTTCCAACGCGCCACAAGATAGTGCCCCATTTCGTGCACAAACACGATGATGGTCAGCACCGCCAAAAAGGGCACAATCATGAAGAATAGCGCTACAATGTTTTCCAAAACTTATCCTTTTGCCGTGTCGGGCAGCTCTACCACCACAAGACACCTTCAGCGACGCGATCAGATGTAAAATGAGCAACGCCAATAAAATAGAGCAACACCGCGCCTACGGTGAAACTATCAATGCGATCCAGAATACCGCCGTGCCCAGGCAAGATGCGCCCAGAATCCTTAAGGCAAGCTTCGCGCTTTAACAGGCTCTCAAAC
>NZ_CAKZPW010000051.1:0-3060 GCF_937139385.1 uncultured Maritalea sp.
AGCGATTTCACCCCGCGCGCGGTTACGCCAACGACATGTAGCCAAGGTTCACTCATGACCATTCTCCATCAATGGTGATTGCGTTTAGCGCTGCACTGGCCATTGCCGACCCGCCTCGTCGTCCAAGAACGGTGACGAATGGAATGTCCAATTTCGCTTCCGACAATGCTTGTTTTGATTCAACGGCACCAACAAACCCCACGGGCGTTGCAATGATAGCTGCGGGTTTTGGCGCGCCTGCTTTAATCTGTTCAAGCAAATGAAACAGCGTCGTCGGTGCATTACCAATCACCACAATTGCGCCTTCAAGATCCGCTTTCCACAACTCAACTGCAGCCGCTGAGCGCGTGGTTTGCATTTGCTTGGCGAGCGTTGGAACTGACGGATCGTTCAGCGTGCATGTGGGCTCAAAACCTTGCGGCAGAAAACGGCGAATGATGCCTGAGCGTACCATTTCACAATCACACAAGATCGGGCGCCTTGCATTAAGTGCAGACGTGGCAGAACCCGCCACGTCGCCATGCCATCGGATATCGCTGGTCAAATCCACCATGCCGCACGCATGAATCATGCGCACCACTATTTTGCGCAAGGGTGCGGGGAACTGATCCAACGCGGCCTCACGCTCTATTGTGGCAAAGCTTTCATCATAAATCGCTTGGGGATCGCGCAGCCAGTCCACGGGCTTTATCCCTTCCCTTTTGTAGATTGTTCCATGGTTTTTGGTCCTAATGGATGATCTGCAAACGGATAAGGGTGGTGAGCGTGGTCGTGGTGATGATCATGAGTGTGCGTATGGTCATGGTCATGGTCATGGTCATGGTCATGACTGTGATCATGGCTATGCTCGTGCGCGTGAACTGGCGTCCACTCAAGGCCATGTTGTTTGCAGAACTCTTCGTTCCGACAAGATGCATCACAATCGCCGTTGCAGGGGCAATTTTCCATGCCGCCGCCAATGCCCTCAACATGATGGTGATGGCTTTCTTGGGCCAGCCCCACTTCCGCTTCAAAGCCTAAAACTTGCTCTCGATATTTGCACATCTGGCAGTTCATTTTGTTTTCGCCATGAAGGGTTTCTTCAACGCGATCAATAAAGGTATCCACAACCAGATCGTGGTCGTTAAGATAACCCGCTTTGATGAACTCTATGTCTGGATATTCTGCTGCCACTTCATCTGTGTAGCTATAAATCCGTTTCACCAACACACCGGTGAAAAGGAAATAGGGGAACACAACGATACGTTTGTAGCCAAGTTTGGTCGCATGGCGCAGTGCCGGCGCGGTCAGCGGAAAAGTGACGCCTGAATAAGCAACTTCACCCCAACCAAAACCCATACCTTCCCACAACATACGCATGACTTTGGCGACATTTGAGTTGGCGTCCGGATCAGACGCACCGCGGCCCACGACAACCAAAAGCGTTTCTTCACGCGGCACGTCGCCGCCCGCTTTAGCCAAAGCTTCTTCAATACGTTCGCCAGCGGCACGGATCATTTTCAAATCCACACCAAGTTCGCGCCCATAAATGACTTCCATCTCTGGGTTTTGCGCTTGATAGCTATTGAGCACCGAAGGAATATCGTTTTTGGCGTGACCAGCCGCAAATAGCATGCCAGGCACAGCCAATACCTTCTTGATCCCCTGATCCTTAAGCTTATTTAGCCCGTGGTGGATCACTGGATCTGCGAATTCCAAATAGCCATATTCAACCGGCACATCGCCAAGCTTCTCTTTTAAGCGATCTTTGAGGTGGGCAAATTCGCCCACCGCCAATTGGTTGCGGCTGCCGTGGCCGCACAACATTACTGCTGTGTCGGCCGGAAGGTTCAAATCGCGCTTCACGATTTGCGACCGCGCGCATAAAGAACAAGGGCAATTGCTGCCAAGCCGAGCGCCACTGGCGCAGCCCCCATGAGCACAAGATCTGCTATGGTGTGAGCGTGACCGTCAACAACCGCCGTGTGGCCTGCGTGAGCAAATGCTGCGCTGGTTGTTACAAGGGTGGCGAATGTGGAAATGAGAATTTTAGTCATTTTCTACCTCTGTAGTTTTTTAAAAAACGAGGCAGAGTTCATTTATATCAAAACGTCGAGCAGCTCAGGACTTGGCCCCCTATTTGGGTCGACCGCACCGGAATCGCTTTCAGTTCCTAAAAGGAACGCTGCGAGAGATGTTTTACGGCTTGAGTTTGAATGGGTCAATGATTGAACCGCGTCTAAAAGGATTAGTTGGACTTTTAGCATCTGCATGCGACGCCAGTTAACGCGAGCCCACTGCACTCAACATGTGTTCACCCGGCAAAAAAAGGGGCGAAAAAGCGACCGCGTAAGTGTCTGCCATAGATTTCAGCGCATGAACCGGGTCAATTCTTGAGCTAAATAAGCAGGCAGTTTTGCCTTGCCCTTCATGGAACGCTTACGGTGTGTTTACCAAACATCTGAGGTCGATCTTAACCGATTTGGCTTACTTTGCGATCAAAGATGCCCAGAAATGGTGTGGAGAAAGACTGATGCAAGAGCATGCAAATCAACCGCAGAACCTGCCGGACACTAAAGATCACTCAATTGTTCTGGGTGCCGTTAGGGTAATGGTCAGTGCAGTCATTCTTGCCGAGATCTTTGTTTTCACAATTTACAGCTTTTTGGACCCATCATCTATTCCAAGGGCATCGATTGTTACACTTGTCGTATCCACTGTTGTTGCGTTCCCGATCGGCTATTACATCCACAATCAAAACGCTCGACTAAGGCGACTATCAAGACAATTGGCACAGATTGCCAGCACGGATCAAATGTCTGGATTGATGAATCGTACGGCATTTTTGCAGGCTGTTGAAGTCGCTCTGCATACGCCTATGGGGGGGCCAACTGCGGGCAGCTTCCTGTTTATCGATGTCGATCACTTTAAGAAACTCAACGACGATTTCGGCCATTCGATTGGCGACGACGCCATAAGGGCCATTGCAAATGCTATCAAGAGCACTCCGCCCGCCGAAGCATTGGTTGGCCGCATTGGTGGCGAAGAGTTTGGCCTGTTTTTACCCAACGCGAACAAAAA
>NZ_CAKZPW010000052.1:0-7297 GCF_937139385.1 uncultured Maritalea sp.
CGCGCATTAAAAAAGTACTGAACATTGGTTGGTGCGGCTTCAAGGAATTCAATAATCATTTCAGAGCTGGTGGTGGGAGTTATGCCCCTGTCTGCATCGCGGAACATGTTGCGCAACCGCTGCCGCCACAAGCTGAGCTGTTGAGCTTTCATGCGAATGGTGGGTTCGAAACGAATTGGTGCGCTGAGTTGGCGTCCCAAAAACTGCTCGGCCTCTTTTTTCACCCGGCGCGCATCAACCTGCACCAGCAGCATTTCGCAGTCCGCATGCCACACCATTTGTGTTTTCAGGTCTGGGTTTAGGATGGTGGCAAAATCTGGCGAGCTGTCTACGGTTTGGTTGCCATTGCGCACGGTTGCCCCGCCCCGCAAAGGGATTTGAATGAGGTAGAATTGATCGAGTTCGCCGGGTTTGATCTCCACCTTGCCGCCATAGCGCATATAGTTGAAAGAGAGGTCGCCCGCGGCCACATGATTGTGCACAGCGTCGAGTTTTTCGTCACCCGACATCATGTCCAATTTGTGGGCGCAATATTTGCGCGCAACCATTTCGCGCGCACAATCAAGGTCGCTCGAACGAAACAGCCGATATTTTGCCAGTGGCTCGTGGACAACAGGCTTGCTTAACCAAGCGCTGTCTTCGCACTTTTGCGTTTTCTGGATAGACTCCTCCCCGTATATGTCTTTTAGTTTAGGCATAAAATAAAAATGATGCAATCGGCGAGGAGGAGGGGACGATGGCACTCAAGAAAAAGGTCGCGGTAATTGGCGCGGGCGTGAGTGGTTTGGCGACAGCCAAAACGTTCAAAGAGAAGGGTCATGATGTAACAGTGATCGAACGCAGCCACGATTTGGGCGGTGTTTGGGAATTGTCACGCTCTTACCCTGACGTGCAAACACAAAGCCCGAAAGATCTTTATCGATATACCGATAAAGCGATGCCGGACGATTATCCTGAATGGCCCAAGGGTCCGCAGGTGCATGCCTATTTGGATAGTTATGCAAAAGATTATAATTTGCGGGATCTTATTCGTTTTAACACCAGTGTTTCAGGCATGGCACGACGTGCAGATGGAGCGCCAGGTTGGACCCTTTCTGTTGTTGATGAAAGTGGGAAGGAAACGGAAGAAGATTTTGATTTTCTTGCGGTTTGCACCGGGCAATTCAGCGAAAAGAACATCCTAACACACCCGGGCCAAGAAGCGTTTGAGGCCCAGGGTGGGCAGGTGATGCATTCGTCTGAATATACGGACCCTTCGATTGTTGAAGGCAAGGACGTTACCGTGCTTGGCTTTTCCAAGTCTGCCACGGACATTGCGGTTAATGCGGTGAAGCAAGGCGCGAAGTCGGTAAATATTATTTATCTGCAAAGCGTTTGGCGGGTGCCCTATTTCATTGGTGGGCTGATCAACTTTAAGCGCATCCTTTATATCCGTAAGCAGGAAGACATGTTCCCAAAATGGGGCATGAACCCGATGCAAAAACTGGCGCATGCCATAGGAAAGCCGTTCGTTTGGGCAAATTGGCGTGGGTTGGAGGCTTTGCTGACCATTCAGTTGAAGCTGAACAAAACTGGCTTGAAGCCGGACATTAAGATCGAAGACGAGATCAATTGTTCGGTGCCAATTGTAACGCCCGGACTGTTCGACATGATAGCGGACGGGCGCATTAAAGCGACCAAAGGCACCTTCAAAGAATATGATGGGGACAGTGTTGTTCTAACCGGTGGCGAGCGGGTGAAAACAGACTTGGCCATTCAAGCGGTCGGGTGGAAATTGGGCGTGCCGTTTTTGCCAGATGAATATCAGCAAAAACTGATTGAGGAAGATGGCCAGTATCGGCTTTATCGCATCATCGCAAATCCTGATTTGCCGGATATGGGCTTTGTTGGGTTCAACTCCTCATTTTGTACGGTGCTATGTGCCGATTTGGCCGCAAACTGGTTGGTGCGCTATGCGGACGGCAAGTTGGCAAAGCAACCAACGCCAGGCGAAATGCACAATAACATCGACATGATGCTCAATTGGAAGCGCAACGAAAAACCTTCCGCCAAAGTCTATGGTGGGCTGTGTGTCGCGCCGTACCATTTCGCGCATTTTGACGAGTTGCTCGACGATATGGGCGCGAAGAAGCGTCACCGCAACCCGATTGCGGAAAACCTCGCGCCGCCAAATGCGGATGCCTATCGCGAGTTTTTGAATTCGACCCCGGACTACAGAGTTAGCTAGCGGGCCGAACTTTCGCCGCCGCGTGACGACAAAATGCGGCGGCATTTAAAAACCTAAATGGAGAGAGAAGATGGATATGACACCCGGCATTACGCCGAGCGGTGAGGGCATTTCTGCGCTCAAATGGAACATATTGGGACAAACCTATATTCCAAAACTGCTTTCAGAAAATACGTTCATTTGGCATGCATTGTTGCCAGCAGATAGCTTCGTGCCGCCGCACATTCACCCCACCCAAGATGAGTGGATCACCCTGTTAGACGGTGAATTAGAGTTGGCATTTGGCGACGAAATTTTGACAGCACGTGCTGGTGATACGGTGCGCATGCCAATGGGGATTGCCCACGGAATCACCAATAAATCAGGCAAGGATGCCAACTGCTTCTTTGGCGTTGCGCCAAGCCGCAAGCTGTTTGATTTGTTTAACGCGTTGCACGATTTGGGGGATCCTGAAGAAGTTGTGCGTCTATCTGCATTACACGAGGTGAATTTCCTTCCCCCGCCAGCAGAGTAGATACTTTCATTCCTAACCCCATTAGATGGGCGGGGGCATAGCCGGTCTCCGCCCTTTTGTAGGACAAAAGGAATTCTGTTGTAAAAGAGAGTATCACCATATAGTGCTGCCTCGAACTGAATACTGATAATACGGCCCAATTAAGGCGTTGGTTTCTAATGGAGCAGCTTGAAAAGCTATACGATTGTGCTGAGCGACATTTGGTGGATAGCTTTGATTGGTCGGCGTTTTCCCATGCGTTTTCAGAAGCATTCGCGGCCGAATTTTCTCTTTATTGTACATTTGGCGACGGCCTGAATTCGGGTGCAGACGAATATAAAATTTACGCCACGTCTGACACCGCGTGTGTAACTGATTTTTTTGAAAACGGTTTTTATCAAATCAGGCCAATGCATGAGGAAGACTTGGCGCCGCTAGAGCCACATCGGCGAACAGACTATGTATCCGATGAGCAAGTAAAGGAACTTGGACCCTTTTATTCATTTATGCAAAAGCACGACGTTTTCTATTTGATGATTTCGCCTGCGATCATGCCAGATGGTTCGTTGTTATCGCTTGTTGTCTGGCGCGGCGAAAAAATGCGTGACTTTGACGATCTTGAGAAACAAAGGCTTGCCCTTTTCTTGAGATATATCGTCGCATTGATACGTAAACAGGAACTTGTGGCGCCAAATATTGAAGCTCGGTTGGTCAGCTTTGGAAAGAAACACGGGCTAACCGCGACAGAGACCGAGATTTTGGGCGGGTTATTGGCTGGCCAGTCACTTCGTGAATTTGCCGCTTCGAGTAATCGTACTTATGCAACGGTACGCTCACACGTGAAGACGATATTGAGCAAATGTCACGTCAATAGTCAGGTGGGTTTGCTCAGAGAATTCTATTCATTGATTGAAAGATGATAGCTGAAGAACGGGTGAGAATGGACTGCCGCGACTTTTCAGGCCGCGACAGCCTTGTGTAACTAACCTAGCAGCAAACTCGGTAACCACAGGACGATGCCTGGGAAGGCAATCAGCACGGCGATTGTGATCGCGTCGGCCACAAAGAATGGTGATGCGCCGCGGAACACGTCTTGTACTGAAATGTCCGAACGAACGCCCGCGACCACAAAACAATTGAGACCAATGGGTGGGGTGATCAGACAAAGCTCTGCCATTTTTACTACAATAATCCCAAACCAGATCGCACAGCCCCAACCGCTCATGCCAAAGGCACTGTCGGCTGCGGTGACGTCCATGCCGCCATTCAGAGCCATTACGGCAGGGAACACAACGGGTAGGGTTAAGAGCAGCATGCCAATGGCATCCATGAACATGCCGAGTATGGCGTAAGCGCACAGGATTAGGATCAAGGTGACCATTGGATTTTGTTCAAGGGTTACAATCCAATCCGAGAACGCGCCGGGTAGGTCGGCAAAACCCAAGAAGCGTACAAAGATCAATACGCCCCAAATGATGGTGAAAATCATCACGGCCAATTTGCCCGTTTCCATCAAAGCATCTTTGAACTGTGGCCATCGCATACCGTGGATCAGTGCCATGACAAAGATCACGAACGCGCCGATTGCTCCGCCTTCGGTTGGTGTGCCCCAAGCATCACCACCAAATGGATTGTAGATGAAGCAAATGATGATGATGACCACAAAGAAGATGGGAAATGCTGGCGGCAATGACTTGAACCGTTCACTCCAAGAGAAACCCCGAACCGGTGGCCCGAGATTTTTGTTGAAGGTTGCCATCAAAACAACCAGCCCGCCGTAAATGAGTGCGGAAACAGCGCCCGGTAAGAAGCCGGCCAGAAGCAATGCGCCCACATCTTGCTCGACGATAATTGCGTAAATGACCAAAATCGCTGATGGAGGAATGAGCGAGGCCAATGTGCCGCCAGCCGCCACAACACCTGCGGCAAAACGCTTGTCGTAGCCGATTTTAAGCATTTCAGGGATTGCGATACGGGCAAACACAGCGGATGTGGCAACCGAAGCACCAGAAACGGCCGCAAAGCCAGCGGTAGCAAATACGGTTGCAACCCCCATGCCGCCCGGTAGCCAGCCAACCCAACGTTTTGCCGCTTCAAACAATGCCTTGGTGAGGCCTGCGTAGTAGGCGAGATATCCAATGAGGATAAATGTCGGGATAAGCGATAGGGCTTGTGACGCCACTTTTGAGTGTGGCCCTTGCCCAGCGGTTTTGGTGGGAACTTCAAGGGCCCAGAAAAACTGGTTGGGGTCATAGCCCTTCTTGGACCAGAAAATCCAAATCAGACCTGTAAGGCCGGCGAGGGCCGCCGCGAATGCTACACGAACGCCGATCAAAACCATGATAAGCAGCAGCCCAGTGACCACGAGACCAATATCAATTGAACTCATTTTGCTGTCTCCTCATCATCAAAGCCTGAAACGTGCTCAGCTTCACGTGCGGCTTGGGTTGCTGCATCTTCGATTAGGGGAACCGCAACGGGTTCTAATGTGCCGGTACGCAATGCCCTTCCATAGCCCCAAAGTTGTATGAGTAGGCGGAGTGAAAGGATGAAGAAGGCAAATGGGGCGAGCAGTTTTGCGGGCCAAAGCGGAATGCCAATGTCCATTGATGAATCGCGGCTCCACATGGGGGCAGCAAAATCGAAAGAACGAGCAAAGTGAGCCCAAGACCCCCACATCAGCAAGAGCATCAGAAGTAGCATTACTAGTGTTGAAATGAACTCGGCGGTCCAAAGCGCTCGGCCTGTTAGCCGACCAACCAAAATGTCCATGCGAATGTGCCCACCAACGCGTTGGGTATAGGCCACACCGACAAAAGCTATAAGCGGCATTGCCTGTTCAATCCAGTCCACATATCCAGGCAATGGTCGATTGAAGAAATTGCGACCACCAACCGATGCAACTGCCATGAGCATGAGTGAAAAGACGGCAAGGCCGCCAATAAAGGCGAGAACGCCTTCGAGTTTGAACAGCTCGCGATCAAATCTTGATAGCCAACTATCGTCGGTTAGAACAGATGAAGCACCTGCCATTTTAGTCTCCCCCAGTTTGAAGTATTCGCTTCAAATCCAGTTTAGATAAAATTCACCCGGCGTCACGCTTTGATATGGCGCGGCCGGGCGAACTTAAATCAGGTTGCTTAGTTTGCTAGTGTTGAAAGCACGAGGTCGAGCAGTTCTTGTGCTGGCAGACCTTTTGCGTTGTTGTCGTCAACCCAAGCTTGAGCAATGCCACCAGCTGCAGAACGGAAAGCTGCGAGCTCTTCGTCTGAGTAGGTAATCTGTTCGATGCCACGCTCTTCAAGCGCTGGGCCCCAAGCTGCCATTGTCGCATTGTTGTAGTTGTCGACATAGTGGCCAAGTGCTTCTGGAATTGAGCTTAGAAGTGCTTCACGGTGTGCATCAGACAAGCCGTTCAAAGCATCTGTGTTGGCAACAACTGGGCAGTTGACAGTGCCCGGGTTCAAGTTGGTGGTCCACCACTTGCCGCTTTCGATGGTGCCATAAGACATGTGAGCGTGTGGTGCGAATGAAACAGCTTTCACAACGCCTGAATCAAGTGCTTGGCGTACTTCGGTTGCTGACATTGAGTTTGGAACTGCCATTACAGATTCCATCGCACGGCCAATACCGCCAGTTGCGCGAACTGTCATGCCTTCAAAATCGGCAACGGTGCGTGGCGCATCGCCGACACCAACAAAGTTATATTGTGGCAAAGGAGATGGCATCAAAAGCGTTGCGTTCCAACGGCCCAAGTCTTTTTGTGTTGCTGGGTGGTTGTAAACGGCCATCGATGCTGCAATTTCAGCTTCCAACGAGCTTACGCCAAGGAATGGCAGTTCAAGAACGGTGATTGAGGGGTTTTTGTCTGCGTGGTAGCCCGCGCAGAATTGTGCCATTTCAAATGCGCCAATGGAAATGCCATCAAGGTTTTCCCGGTTTTTGGATAGGCCGCCATATGATAGGTTAAGCGTGAAATCGCCGCCGGTTTTTTGAGAAACCAACTCAGCTAATTTTTCAACGTGCTCAGTGAAAGCGCGACGTTTGCCCCAAAGCGAAACATTCCATTCGACAGCCATTGCTTCTGCAGCAAAGCCAAATGTTAGCGTGGTTGCGACAGCAACCTTAAAGATCGTTTTCATAATTTCCTCCCAAAAGAATCCCAAACCCGAACCAAATGGATCGTGTTGAAAGCTATCCTACCGATTGGGCGAGTTTTGCCTATGAAGAAAACTGCGTAGGCGCGCGCAAGACCCCTTGCGGAAATCCGCAGGGTGGTTTTGGTCTAGAGCAATTCGTCTTTGTTCAAATTTAGTTTTACAATTTTCTCGTTGAGCGTGCGCCTGCCAATCCCCAAGGCTTCAGCGACCGCGTCCATTTTTCCCTTATGCGTGCGGATCGCTTTGGCGATGAGCGAACGTTCGAAAGCGGCAACAGCTTCGCGCAAAGTTTCGGGCACGTCGCCCATATCGTTTTGCACGCGCAAGGCCTCAGTTACGGTGCCACCGCCTCGGCGAGATGCAAGGACCAATCGTTCAGCCACATTGCGTAGTTCGCGCACGTTGCCCGGCCAATCA
>NZ_CAKZPW010000053.1:0-22926 GCF_937139385.1 uncultured Maritalea sp.
AACGAGCCAATATGCGCCTCGTGCTCCCAATCTCTTATCCCGCAAATGGCTTGCGCCATGTTGCGCTAAAGCTGTTTTTTTAGAGTTAGCTTGCCTTTGCCGTCAGCACTTTGCGGGGGTCAAAATGGGCGAGAACCGAGACATTGATTTTTGACTTGCAGTAATAATAAAGCAGTGCGGCGCGGATAATTTGGGACGCTGCAGTGCCCACCGCTGCGCCGGCGATGCCCATAATGGGCACCAATAAAACCGAAAGTGCAATATTCATGATCAGCGCGTAGCCAGCAATTAAAACATTCAACCGTTCGCGCCCAACTACGATCAAAAGATTTGATGCTTGGCCGACCAATGATTTGCCCACCAACCCAATGCCAATAATCAGCATGATGGTTTGACCCGCCGCAAATTCTTCGCCAAAGAGCGATAGCAAAATCGGACCGGCAGCCAAGGTGACCAACACTGCAGGAATGGTGAGCCAAAACGTCCAGGTGGAGGCCATATGCACCCGTGTCTGCAATTCGGTCTTGTCTCCTTGCGCGTTGGCGAGGGAAAATTCGCGGGCGAAAACCATCATAAAGGCATAGTGGATGAAGCCAGCGATCGCCATGCAGCGCAGGGCAGCAAAATAGATCGACACATTCTCAGAGGGCATCATAAAGCCAAGAATGACGATATCTGACCAATAGAGTAACTCTTCAACACCTGTTACAACCACAAGCGGCACCGCGGCATAAATCCAATAGCGGCGCAGGCGTGCGCGGTGGTTCTGGCTGGTTTTGGGCTTAATGCGTCTGACATGCAGCTTGATAAATATTGCCTGCAAACAAACAAGAAAAAGCGTAACCCCAATGGACACCGCCAATGCAAGCTCTGCGGTTAGCGGGAAACCATTTAGGCTGATCACAAACAGAGTGGCCATGACAATGACGGGGCGAACAATAAAACCGGGCACAACCGCCAGCCAAATCCAGCCAAGCCCACGCGCCACGCCTTCAATATAAAGTTCAAGCGCCAAAACTGGGAGACCAACAGCCAAAACAATTGCCGATCCTGTCATATTATCTGCGAGAAGATCGCTGAAGAAATAAAGCGCAGCACCGCACATCAGAGCGGTTGCGAGGGAAGTTGCAATGATAAACTTCAGCCCATTGCTCATAAAACCATAGATCAAGTCCTCGCGCAGCCGCGTGGCGTAGCGGGGTAAAAACCGCACCGCGCTTTCGGAAAAGCCCATGACGGAAACATGGGTGAGGATAACTTGCCAGGTCCAAAAGGTGACAAATATTCCATAGTGCTCGATGCCCAAGCTCTTGGCCAAATAGATCTGAAAAACATAGGCCAACCCGGCAGCCAAAATGCGAGTAAGCAAAGCGGACATGGCTTGAAGAACGGCTTGAAGCTGCCCTACGCGAGACAGCAGGGTTGCAGTTCTTTGATAGAGTTTCGCAATCAACTTAAGACGCCTTGTGGTTGGCGGTGCCGCGTAATGAGTGAGCCAGTTGAATGATTTTTTGGCGCCAATCGTTTGGCAATTGATTAAAGACTGATTTTGCGATTGGACGCACCCGGGTTTGCCACATTATGCCCACCAAAAAACCACGGGCAGAGCTTGCGACAACACGCGTTTGCAGGGCAACTTGGTTGTTGGACCAGGAATCTTTGTAACCAGCTGGTTCTGCAAGCAAATCATAGTTTTTCACACCACATTCAATCGCCCATTTAAGCGCTTCTTCGATTTGTATTTTGCCAACGGAATGCTCACGCATTTCCCAATCGAACGCCCCAATATAGGAGTAGTAGTGACCATGCTGTAATAAGCCAATTTCGACCGCAACCGGTTGACCGTCCAACATCAAGGCACCGGCAACGGCGCCGGACCTTGCTTTGCTATTCCCCTCAAGAGTGCTGATGCACTGGGTCAAACCATCCATGATTAGTTTGGCGTCGTTGCGAGCGGTCCGGCGCAACCAATCACGTTTCATGTGCAAAGCGGTGGCGACCAATTGTGCATATTCGGGTGCATCGGCGAAATGGGTTTGATAGGTCAGATTGCCCAGTCGAGCCAGTTTGTTCTTGCGCTTGTTGCGGTTTCGGCGCGTGGATTTGGATAGGCTGGCCTGATATTGTTCAAAACTCTCGAATTGGCTGAGGTCAAAAATCGAGGCAATTTCGTCGGTTGGGGCAAGCGCACCTTTGTCCCCTAGTGCCAATTGCAATGCGCTACCTTGGGGAATTTTTGCCAAACTCACAAGATCGCCTTCAAATTGGTCAAGCACTTGACCAACGAAATGAGCAAGCGCTGCTTGATCAACAAACGCGGGATCAAAAATAAGGTTGGAGTATTCTGCATGTGGTGATGTGAGCGGCAAGAGCGCTTTCGTGCCCAGAGGCAAGAGATCTTGCATGAGTGGCCAAATGGCCACCAGTTTTTCGCCATGCCATAAAACCATGATTTTGAGCCGCGCGTCGGGATTGAACTGCCCCACTGTGTGCCACCATTTCGAGCACCAATCAAAGCTCTGGAAAACCGCGAACCCGTCCCCATTGATACCATCAAGGTGCTGCCAATCGTTGGCAAGCTGAGCAAATCTTTTGTCGCTTTGGACGCACTCGATAGAGATTGGGTGTTCGTGTCCTGCAATTGCAGGCGGCTTGGTTTTTGCTTTGTCAGCCTGCTCGCGGCCTGGTTGCAGTGCTTTTGGCGCAAAATTCATTGTATTACCTGCCCAGAAGGGACTTCGAACTGTTGTCATTCACTTGGAATCTGCGAGACTATTCGCACAAATGAATATGAGTTTCCTTCTATTTGACAGAAACTGGTAAACTTTGTCGTACCTTCGTCCAGCTTTGGTTAACTCTAGTGCGCTTTTTGGGGCATCCCAAACAAAAAATAACAAACATCCTGGATCGTGAACAGTTTGTGACGAAGGTTTGAATTGATGAAGAATCCATCGATGAAATGAGCAACCGTCAACTAAAGCGATAACAACAAATGACCATCGTTCGACAGGGTAGAATAGTGCCAAGCAATTTCGCAACCCAATGGAAGACTCCTGATTACCAACAGTCACTTCATGTTTAGTCTAAACTATTGATATTAAACAAATAACTCTAAAATCCAATTTCCCTTCTGGTCAAGCTCGGCATTATTCGACCTCCAATTTACACTTCAGAAAGACGTACTACTCTAGGTTTAGTAGTAGGCAATACAGTTATCGGGTCGAATCAAATGTTGAATTCAAAAGGTCTTAGTCGCTTTAAAATCTCTCAAAGGATCTTGATGCTCACCATAACAGGTGGGTTGCTATTCCTGATCTTGGGGGCCGGGTATTTTTATTCCCTTGTGACTTCCGCCAGCGTTAAAACTGAAGAGCAGCGTTACGCACAAGTGGATCGATCAGCGAACCAGCTCAAAGCCATGGTGCTGGAAATGCAATCCGTGGAAAAGAACTTTCTTTTGAACCCCACGTTGGAAATGATTGACCAAATTGTTGTTCAAGAAGCTTTGGTTGGCGAAAAGCTTGCCGAATTGCGTTCCCTTGTTGATGACCCGCAGTTCGTGACCTTGGCCGACACCATCGAAGGTCAGCTTGAGGAACGTCAGACCCTGTTCAAGGCGATAGGCGATACAAGTGTAGCGTTGGGATTATCGGCGGAAGAAGGCATCCGCGGAAGCCTTCGCTCTGCAGTGAAAGCGGCAGAGGCCGAGCTTCAACGCGCGAACTTGGAAGTACTGACCATTAAAGTACTTATGATGCGTCGGCACGAAAAGGACTTTATTATCCGCGGCGACGCCAAATATGTTGGTGAACTGGATGCGCGGGTAAGCGAATTCCAAATGCAAATAAACTGGACACCGCTTGACGAAGACAAGAAAAAAGAAATCTCAGGCCTGATTTCCGATTATCAGACTGAA
Source organism: uncultured Maritalea sp. (assembly GCF_937139385.1). Taxonomy (NCBI): domain Bacteria; kingdom Pseudomonadati; phylum Pseudomonadota; class Alphaproteobacteria; order Hyphomicrobiales; family Devosiaceae; genus Maritalea; species uncultured Maritalea sp. The sequence goes on from NZ_CAKZPW010000053.1 coordinate 3,917, forward strand.
TTTAAGATCTTCGCTGAAAAGTCCGGCGAATTGAACGGCATCGTTGCGAACCTGCAAACGCTTTATGGCTTGATGCTACCAAATATCGATATGATGCTGAGCGAAGCGGACTTGGGCGTAACAACTGCGATTGACAACTTAAATGCAGTGGAGCGCAATTCGACCATCATCTTCTCATCAGTTATTGGCTTTGCACTATTGTTCATGATTGCTGCGGGCACCATTATCGGCCGCTCAATTTCAGGTCCACTAAACAAATTGGCAAATGTTGCCGAAGAGTTGGGCCAAGACAAACTTGATGTCGACATTGAAGCGGATGACGCCCATACGGAAATCGGCACCCTCACCCGTGCCCTGATGATCTTTAAAGAAAATGCCATAAAGGTCGCAGAACTGGGCGTGGAAGAAGCCGCCCGCCAACAACAAATTGCGAAACGCGCCAAAATGATGGAAGATTTGCAGGCATCCTTTGGCGAAGTTGTGGGTGCTGCGGCAGCTGGTGACTTTTCAAAGCGCGTCAATGAAGACATCGCCGACGAAGAAATGGTTAAACTTTCTCGCAGCGTAAACCATTTGATTACGACGGTGGACAGCGGCCTTAAGCAAACCGGCGAAGTCTTAGCCGCCTTGGCCAACACCGATTTGACCAAGCGTGTTGAAGGGCAATTTGAAGGCGCATTTGCACAATTGAAAAACGACACCAACCGCGTTGCCGATCGATTGAACGAGGTTGTTGGTCAACTCAGAGGCACCTCCCGCGCACTAAAGAGCGCCACAAGCGAGATTTTGGCTGGTGCAAATGACTTGTCTGAACGCACCACGCGCCAGGCGGCTACCATTGAACAGACATCGGCGGCCATGGAGTCTTTGGCTGAAACGGTTCTTGAAAACGCAAAAGAAGCTGATCACGCCAGCGAAAACGCAACACGCGTAAAAACGACCGCTGAGGAAGGCGGTGAAGTGATGCGTAAAGCAACAACGGCCATGGAGCGCATTACCGAAAGCTCAGGCAAGATTTCAAATATTATCGGCATGATTGACGATATCGCCTTCCAAACCAATTTGTTGGCCCTAAACGCCTCTGTGGAGGCCGCACGTGCAGGGGAAGCGGGTAAAGGCTTTGCGGTTGTGGCGGTAGAAGTGCGCCGTCTTGCCCAGTCTGCTGCCCAAGCTTCATCTGAAGTGAAGGTGCTGATTGAACAGTCGGGTAACGAAGTTGACGGTGGAACAAAGCTGGTGGCCCAAGCTGCCGCGAGCCTTGAGCAGATGCTTGAAGCAGCCAATTCAAACAATGAGGCCATGGTTGCTATCGCTCAAAAGAGCAAGTCGCAGTCCAATTCGATCGAAGAGATCAATATGGCCGTGCGTGAAATGGATGAAACAACCCAGCACAACGCTGCATTGGTGGAAGAGACTAATGCCGCAATTGAACAAACCGAAGCTCAAGCCAACGAGCTGGACCGCATTGTTGATGTGTTTGTGACCGAAAATGGCGGCACGCCGCGCCTGCCTGTTGGCGCAAACAATCAGGTGCCCGACGAATTGCCCGTACAAACCGGCATTAAGGCGCTGCAAGAAAAAGCGATGAATGTGGCCAAGAGCTTCATTTCCAACGGCAATGCAGCGGTTAAAGCGGATGAAGACTGGCAAGAATTCTAGGCTGCTTAAAACCTCACCTACCTTAAAAGGACGCCTCTGATCATTCAGGGGCGTTTTTTCTTGGGCGAAGCGAATGCAGCGATCCTAATTCTTTTCAATCAACTACATTTCACAAGGTCTTGCCTTTGCGGCCCAGTTGAGCCCTGCAAAGCGCGCCAAATGGCGTTCTATTATAGACGGATGTGATGAAAGAAAATTGGTGGAGCCAGACGGGATCGAACCGACGACCTCTTCACTGCCAGCGAAGCGCTCTCCCAGCTGAGCTATGGCCCCACAAAAGGTGATCAATCAGGTCAAATCACCTTGGGTTTATGGAAGCGCAAACTAGTCACAACATTTGATCGTTGCAAGAGGGAAATTGCGCCCCCATGAATTTTTATATGTCTTCGTTTTTCTTCACAGGAACGTCGAAGCCAATCTCGTCATCATCGTCATCAGTTTCAAGGAATGTATTGTCGTCTTCTGAGGCGATTGGGTCCTCGTCATCGTCCAGATCAACATCCGGCAGATTTTCGATTACATCTTCGTCATCATCATCATCGTCGTCATCGTCTTCCACATCGTCCAGGGAAATGACTTCGGCGCCAACAACAACCGCTGCTGCATCTGTGTCTACAACTTCGGTTTTGACTTCTTCTACAACTTTTTCTTTTTCGACGGGCACTTCAGCGACCACCAACTTGAATTCTGCGCCACAGCTTGGGCACAAAACCGGTTCTCTGTTCAAATCGTAAAATTTAGTCGCACAGCTTTGACACTGGCGCTTGGTTCCGCGGTCTGCTTTGGCCACAATTCTTACCTCTTTGAAAACTTCTTTTGTTGGCAGGTTGGGTACGTAACCCTGTGGGTTCTGTCAAATGCAAAATTGCAAAAAAACGTCAATCAAGTCGATCCAACCATTGTCGCGCCGATATTTTGCGTGTTAGATGCCGCCGCGCAACATCAAAAACTCAAAGAAAAACTTTTACATGTCTGATCATTCTTCTAGCCCCACCCCATTGGCAGCAATGCGGTCGAGCGGGCTTAAGGGTTCTATTGCCATGCCTGGCGATAAGTCCATCTCTCACCGCGCCCTGATGTTTGGCGCAATGGCGCTGGGAGAAACCGTTGTTTCCGGCCTTTTGGAAGGCGAAGACGTTCTGGCCACGGGCCGAGCGATGACCCAACTTGGGGCAAAAATTGAAAAACGGGGCGAACATTGGCACATCAATGGCGTCGGTGTTGGCGGGTTCTTGGAACCAGACGCGCCGCTTGACTTTGGCAATGCTGGCACTGGTGTGCGCTTGGCCATGGGCCTTGTGGGCACTTATGATTTTGTTTCACGCTATACGGGAGACGCATCGCTTTGCTCGCGCCCGATGGGTCGTGTACTGAACCCGCTTAAATCTATCGGTGTTGAAGTGCTTGAGCATAATGATGGCAAGTTGCCGATTGCCTTGCGCGGCCCATCAATGCCCGTGCCGATCACTTATCATACCCCTGTTGCTTCAGCACAGGTGAAAAGCTGCATCATGCTGGCTGGACTGATTATTCCGGGCATCACCACCGTGATCGAAGATGTGTTTACCCGCGACCATACGGAAAAAATGCTGACGGGCTTTGGTGCCAATGTTCAGGTAAAAACAGCCGCCAATGGCCAGCGCACCATCGAAGTTGAAGGTTTACCTGATCTACGCGGTCAAGAGGTGCAAGTGCCCGGCGATCCAAGCTCTGCCGCCTTCCCAATGGTTGCGGCGCTTATTGTGCCCGGCTCTGACGTAACGATTGAAAATGTTTTGATGAACCCAACCCGCACTGGGCTTTTGATCACCTTGCAAGAAATGGGTGCTGACATTGAGGTTTTGAATGAACGTGTATCTGGTGGCGAAGACATTGCTGATATTCGGGTGAAATACTCAGATCTCAAAGGTGTAACGGTGCCCGCAGAACGTGCAGCATCGATGATCGATGAATATCCGGTTTTGGCGGTGGCGGCTGCCTTTGCCGAGGGTGCAACCCATATGCCAGGTATTGATGAATTGCGGGTGAAGGAAAGCGACCGACTTTCAGCGGTGGCAGATGGGCTGAAAGCCAACGGCGTTGAGTGTATTGAAGGCGAAGACTTTTTGACCGTTGAAGGCGGTTCTGGCAAAGTGGCCGGCGGGGGACGGGTGAAGACCCATTTGGACCACCGTATTGCCATGTGCTTTTTGGTGATGGGCATGGCATCGCAAAAAGACGTGAGCATTGACGACAGCAATATGATTGCGACGAGCTTCCCCACTTTTACGCCTGAAATGACCCGTTTGGGCGCCCAGTTTACGCGGTTGAATAGCTAAAAAGGACCAAGTGGAGATGTTGATAGCCGTTGATGGGCCTGCTGCTTCTGGAAAAGGCACAATCGCCAAACGTTTGGCGGCCCATTTCGGCTTGGCTCATCTTGATACTGGGCTGCTTTATCGCGCTGTGGGCCTAAAGACGATGGGCAAAGAAACCCATGCTGAATTTGAATCCATGGCGATTGATGCGGCGATGGGGTTGGATACTTCAACTCTTGATGAAGAAGTGCTTTCCACCGCCGAAGTGGGCATTGCCGCCTCTAGAGTTGCGCAAATTCCTGAAGTGCGCAAAGCGCTCAACCGGCTGCAACGCAAGTTCATGGAACAGCCTTCAGGAGCGATTCTCGATGGGCGCGATATTGGATCGAGAATTTGCCCGCAGGCGGACGTAAAACTGTTCATTACGGCCAATCCTGAAACCCGGGCACGGCGGCGCACAGAACAGCTTTTGACTCGTGGGCTGGATGTGACATATGATGATATTCTTAAACAGATTGAGAAACGCGATAAAGATGACCGGGAAAACCCGGCAGGCGCGTTTTATCAGGCGGCCGATGCCCACTTGCTAGATACGTCAAAATTGAGTATAGAAGCGGCGTTCCAAGCAGCTCTTGGCATTGTTGAGCGCGCTACTGGGTGAAAGATGAGCATCATTTGGTGCTAAATCCAATCTTTGATCCTTTGAGCGCCAGTGACGGTCAAGGATGAGGCATACTGGCTCAACTGTTTGAGATAAATCGATGTATCACGTTGAATGCGGACCCTTTACGTGCCGGATTTGTTGGTTTCAACAATCGGGGTTAAGCGCATTTGGCATTGATACTTTTTTGAAACGCTAAACATATTCGGCACACCGATCGGAGTACGCATGACAGACACTGCTGTCACGATGGAAGATTTTGAAGCTCTCTTGTTTGAAAGCTTTGAGGTTAATGAACCTGCAGAAGGCAATGTTGTAAAAGGCAAGATTGTTGCGATTGAAAAAGATCTCGCAGTAATCGATGTGGGTCTTAAAACCGAAGGCCGCGTGCCTTTGAAAGAATTTGGCGCAGCGGGCCGCGATGGCACGCTTAAAGTCGGTTCTGAAGTAGAAGTTTATGTTGATCGCGTTGAAAACGCGATGGGCGAAGCCGTTCTTTCACGCGAGAAAGCTCGCCGTGAAGAAAGCTGGGTTCGTCTTGAAGAACTCTTCAATGCAAACACACGTGTTGATGGCATCATCTTTAACCAAGTTAAAGGTGGTTTCACTGTTGACCTTGATGGCGCGACAGCGTTCTTGCCACGTTCTCAGGTAGATATTCGCCCAATCCGCGATATCGCACCTTTGATGAACATCTCACAGCCATTCCAAATCCTGAAAATGGACAAGCGTCGCGGAAACATCGTTGTTTCTCGTCGTGCTGTATTGGAAGAGAGCCGTGCAGAGCAACGTTCTGAAATCGTTGGTAAGCTTGAAGAAGGCCAAGTTGTTGATGGTGTTGTTAAAAACATCACTGACTACGGTGCATTCGTTGATCTTGGTGGCATTGACGGCCTATTGCACGTCACTGACATCGCATGGCGTCGTGTGAACCATCCTTCAGAAGTTCTTACAATTGGTGAGACCATCAAGGTTCAAATCATCCGCGTGAATATGGAAACACACCGTATTTCACTTGGCATGAAACAGCTTGAAGCTGATCCTTGGGAAACAATTGGTCAGAAGTATCCTCTTGATAGCCGCTTCACCGGTCGCATCACAAACATCACTGATTACGGTGCGTTTGTTGAACTTGAGCCAGGTATTGAAGGCTTGATCCACGTTTCAGAAATGAGCTGGACCAAGAAGAACGTACACCCAGGCAAAATCGTTTCAACATCTCAAGAAGTTGAAGTTAAGGTTCTTGAAGTTGATCCAGAGAAACGTCGTATTTCTCTTGGTCTTAAGCAGTGCCTTGATAATCCTTGGGAAGCATTTGCAGCTCGGTTCCCACAAGGCACTGAAGTTGAAGGCGAAGTTAAGAACAAAACTGAATTTGGTTTGTTCATTGGCCTTGAAGATGATGTTGACGGCATGGTTCACTTGTCTGACCTTGATTGGAACCGCCAGGGCGAAGAAGCTTTGGAAGATTACAATCGCGGCGACATGGTGAAAGCAGTTGTTTTGGATGTTGATATCGACAAAGAACGTGTTTCTTTGGGTATTAAACAACTTTCAAACGACCCATTCACTGAAGCAACTGACGGCATGCGCAAAGGTTCAATCGTTACAACAACTGTAACGCAAGTGAACGATGGCGGCATTGAAGTTCAAATCGCTGATGGCGACCAAATCGCCTTCATCAAGCGTAATGACCTTAGCCGTGAGCGTTCTGAGCAACGTCCAGAGCGTTTTGCAGTTGGTGACAAAGTGGACGCACGTGTGATCCAGTTCGACAAGAAAACACGTCGCATCTCATTGTCTATTAAAGCTCTTGAAATCGCAGAAGAAAAAGAAGCTGTGGCCCAGTATGGTTCAACAGATTCTGGCGCTTCACTTGGCGATATTCTTGGTGCAGCTTTGCAGCAGAACACACCAAACGACTAAGCGTTTTTAGCTTAAATGTTTGAGTTGAATTCATCCCGGCGCGTCTTAGTTGATGCGCCGGGATTTTTTGTTTTTCGCCGGCAGCGACATTTGAGCGACTTGCAAAATTGCGGGCAAGGCAATAGGACTTCTCAGGTCCTTTTTTTGCCACGCTCAGCCTTTTTCTGAGTCAAACACGTTAAGCGGAGCCCAATCGGTGAGCAACACATCCCAAACTGAGCAAATCGACAATGTGATGGCGCAACGCGCTATGCGTAAATCGCGGCGCAATTGGCGGTTTATCGCTTTTGTAGCGCTAGGCATTGCAGTGATTGCCATTTTGGGTAGAGCGTTGGGTGGCTTTTCTGAACCAATCAAAGCGGCCCATGTTGCGCGGGTGGTGATTGATGGCACCATCGCTTCTGATCCTGTCCGGCGCACCATTTTGAACGATTTAGCAGATGACGAAACCGTTTCAGCGGTAATTGTGCAGATCAATAGTCCTGGTGGCACAACAGCGGGTGGTGAAGAGCTCTATGAGGGGCTGTCGCGCATTCGGGCGAACAAGCCTGTTGTCTCGGTAATTAATGAACTTGGCGCCTCTGCGGCCTATATGACCGCTGTGGGTTCTGACCGCATTATTGCGCGGCGCTTGTCGATTGTGGGCTCAATCGGCGTATTGGTGATGCATTTGGATGCCTCTAAGCTTTTCCAAACTATCGGGCTTGATTACGACAAGGTTTCAACTGGCCCCCTAAAAGCCGAGCCGGACATTGACGAGCCAATGGCGGATGATGTGCGCGCTGCCTATCAGTCCTTGGTGGATGATTCTTACGATTGGTTTGTGGATATTGTGGCTGATCGTCGCCAGCTCGAGCGCAGCGAGGTGTTGCGCCTTGCGGATGGCCGTGTGCTCACGGGCCGCCAAGCGCTCAAAGAGCAGTTGATTGATGCGATTGGTGATGAGACAAGCGCACTTGATTGGCTCAAAGAAAACCACGATATTGATGATCAAGACGTAAGCACATATTTTCCCCTTCCTGAAAGCGAATGGCAAAAAGCGGTGGACTTGCTTGGTTCCACAGCCAAGAATTTTGTCGGTTCGAGCCTAAAAAGCGTAACAAAGCTTGACGGTCTCGTGTCAGTTTGGCAACCTACCAAATAGCTAATTCCCGTGGTGTAACAGTGAATTAGTGATTTTTGGGAGGCCCAAGTGATTAAATCGGAACTTATTCAACAACTGGCAGATGAGAATCCGCACCTGTTTCAACGGGACGTTGAGAATATTGTAAATACGATTATTGACGAAATCGGGGATGCATTGGCCGAAGGTGGCCGCGCTGAATTGCGTGGCTTTGGCGCATTTTCCGTAAAGAACCGTCCAACCCGTGTGGGACGCAACCCACGCACCGGCGAGAAGGTGGAAGTTGAAGAGAAATTTGTGCCCCAATTTAAGGCGGGCAAAGAAATCCGAGAGCGACTGAACAAATAGTTCTGCCGCTCTTTGCGCCACATTTTGGCGCGTTATCGCTGGGAAAATAAGATGATCAAACGCGTGGTGATGTGGCTTGTGCTGGTGCCGTTTGGCCTGTTGCTGGCCATATTTGCATTGGCCAACAGACATATTGTGCAAATTGGAATTGACCCAATATCGCCGCAAACCCCGTTCTGGGGGCCAATGGAGCTGCCGCTTTTTGTGGTGATCTACGCTGCTTTGCTGCTCGGCGTTATACTTGGTGGCGTTGGCTCTTGGCTAGAGCAAGGCAAACACCGCAGAGCCGAAAGGCAATTGCGCCGCGACCTAAATAAGGCGCAAAGAGAAGCTGCACCCGAAAAGGCCGCAAAAGCAGAAGACCCCTTGGCACTGCTTGAGAACGACAACCGCTAGCCGCCGATTATATAGATGCCCCAGAGACAGGCTTTGATGCTGACTCAGCGCGACAGTAGGATTTCACATGCAACTTCAAATCAAGATCTGCGGGCTTAAATCGAAGGAATTGGTGGATGTGGCCGTTAATGCGGGCGCTGACCTGATTGGTTTTGTGCATTTTGCCAAAAGTCCGCGCCATCTGGAGTTGGAACAGATTGGCGAGTTGATCAACTATATTGGTGCGCGTGCGCAATCTGTGGTGTTAACCGTCAACCCAAGCGATCAACTGATTGAACAGATCAACCAGTTGCGCCCGCACTATATACAACTACACGGCAATGAAAGCCTTGAGCGGATCCAAGAGGTTAAGGCCAAAAGCCATGCCAAGCTGATCAAGGCATTGCCGGTGGCTGATGTTGAAGATCTAGAGCAGATTGGCCAATATCACCCGCTTGTCGATTGGGTCTTATTGGATGCAAAACCCCCAAAAGATGCGACACGACCAGGGGGAAATGGCGAGGTATTTGATTGGTCAATTCTTAAAGCCCTTGACCCAACGATCCCGTTCATGCTTTCGGGGGGACTAAATGTTGAAAATGTGGCGGATGCTGTAAAACAGATCCAGCCAGCGGCCATTGACGTTTCATCAGGTGTGGAGCGCACAAAAGGCGAAAAAGATGCGGAGAAAATCCGCCGGTTCATCTCGCAAGCAACCATTGCAAGCGTTTGAGCGCAAAAATTAGGGAAACGAAGTATGTCTGGTGAGAATAGTTTGCGCATGGGCCCTGATGAGAGGGGCCGGTTTGGTCACTTCGGCGGTCGGTTTGTTGCTGAAACCTTGATGCCACTTATCCTTGAATTGGATCAGGCCTATAAGGACGCTAAGGCCGACCCAACATTTAAGGAAGAGTTTGACTATTTGCTCAAACACTATGTGGGTCGCCCGTCGCCCATGTATTTTGCCGAGCGGATGACAGAGCATTTGGGTGGCGCGAAGATTTACTTCAAACGCGACGAGCTTAACCACACCGGTTCGCACAAAATAAACAATTGCATTGGCCAAATTTTGTTGGCCAAACGTATGGGCAAACCCCGCATTATTGCTGAAACCGGCGCGGGACAACATGGTGTTGCCACAGCGACAGTTTGTGCGCGCTTTGGTTTCCCCTGTACCATTTATATGGGCGCAAAAGACGTGGAGCGCCAAGCGCCGAACGTGTTCCGCATGAAACTTTTGGGCGCTGAGATTGTTCCTGTGACCGCAGGCAAAGGCACATTGAAAGATTCAATGAACGAAGCGCTGCGCGATTGGGTGACCAATGTTGAAGACACCTATTATTTGATTGGCACAGCCGCAGGCCCGCACCCTTACCCTGAGATGGTGCGCGATTTCCAATCGATCATTGGCCAAGAAGCCAAAGAACAAATGCAAGAAGCTGAGGGCCGGTTGCCCGATATGTTGATCGCAGCTGTTGGTGGCGGATCGAACGCAATTGGTTTGTTCCATCCATTCCTTGATGATCGCGATGTAAAAATTGTTGGCGTTGAGGCCGGTGGCAAAGGGCTAGACACAGACGAGCATTGCGCGTCTTTGACCGCTGGATCGCCTGGCGTGTTGCACGGCAACCGCACCTATTTGCTGCAAAACTATGATGGCCAAATTGATGAAGGCGCATCAATTTCAGCCGGTCTTGATTATCCAGGCATTGGCCCTGAGCATTCTTTTCTAAAAGACAGTGGCCGGGTTGAATATGTGCCGATTGATGATGATGAAGCCTTGGCAGCATTTCAGCTTTTGACCCGCCTTGAAGGCATCATCCCAGCGCTTGAGCCAAGCCATGCCTTGGCGGAAGTGGTGAAACGCGCGCCAACAATGGATAAAGATCAAATCATCATTATGAACCTATGTGGGCGCGGCGACAAAGACGTCTTTACCGCTGCTAAACATCTGGGTGTTGACCTTAATAGCGACTAATCGCCAACAATTTTGGCGCGTATTCGCCGCCTGAGGAACAAATCTATGACACAACGTATGGACGCCCGGTTTGCCGCACTAAAGGCTGAGAACCGCCCTGCCTTTGTTACTTTTGTGATGGCCGGTGATCCGGATCCAGCAACAGCCCAACAGATCGTTGACGGCTTGCCCGCTGCTGGCGCTGATGTAATTGAAATTGGTATGCCATTTTCTGATCCGATGGCGGATGGTCCTGCTATTCAGGCTGCGGGTCAGCGGGCACTTGAGGCTGGCCAAGACATGGTCAAAACCCTACAGTTGGTGACCAACTTCCGGCAAAAAGACGATGCAACGCCAATCGTTTTGATGGGCTATTATAACCCGATCTATATTTATGGTGTAGATAAATTCATCCAAGATGCGATCGAAGCTGGTGTTGATGGGTTCATCATTGTTGATCTGCCGCCGGAAGAAGATGAAGAGTTTTGCCTGCCCGCAATCAAAAAGGGTTTGAACTTCATCCGGTTGGCCGCCCCAACAACTGACGACAAACGCTTGCCCATGGTGATGAGCAATACATCGGGCTTTGTTTATTATGTGTCGATGACCGGGGTAACCGGATCGGCATTGTCCAACCCAACCGACATTGCTGAGCAAGTAAATCGACTAAAAGCGCACACAGATCTGCCGATTTGCGTTGGGTTTGGCATTAAGACCGCTGACGACGCGAAGCGCATTGGCGCGGACGCAGATGGGGTTGTTGTTGGTTCAGCACTTGTTAAAGCAGTTGAAGATAGCCTTGAGAACGGCAAGGCAACCGCCAAAACGCCAAGCGCTGTGCACGATTTGGTTGCCGATATTTCAAAGGGTGTTCGCGCGGCTCGATCTTAAATTTGGCATCATAACCCCCTATATTGGTTTGAAAGAGGTGAGAACCCTCACAAACCTTGACCAAAAGCTGTCTCGCCAACAAAGTTGAGTTGCAGTATAATGGGGAAAAGACTATGGCTGCTGCGATCAAAATTGCGCAGCTAAAAGACTATAAGCAACACAGGAAGGCCTGATAGCTTCATGAACTGGATCAATTCAGTTGTTCGCCCAAAAATCCGCTCGTTTTTGAACAAGCGTGAGAGCCCTGAAAACCTTTGGGTAAAATGTCCGCAGAGCGGCGAGATGGTGTTCTATCGCGATTTGGAAGCCAACCAATGGGTGGTGCCAAATTCTGGTTTTCATATGAAAATCAAAGCGCGTGATCGCATGAAAGCGTTCTTGGACAAAGGTGAGTACACCGAGCATGAAGTGCCCGATGTAGCCCATGATCCGCTAAAATTCCGCGCGACCAAAAAATACGCTGACCAATTGCGCGACTATCGCGCCAAAACAGACATGAAAGATTGTGTGTTGTTGGCAAGCGGCAAGCTGATTGGCCGTGATGTGACGGTTGGTGTGCAAGATTTTGACTTTGGTGGCGGATCGCTGGGTATGGCGGCTGGTGCGACCATTGTTAAGGGTCTTGAAATGGCGGTTAAAAACAAAACCCCATTTATTCTGTTCACCGCTTCTGGCGGCGCGCGCATGCAAGAGGGTATGCTTTCTTTGATGCAAATGCCGCGCACAACCGTTGCTGTGGCGCGGCTTCGTGAAGCTGGGTTGCCTTACATTGTTGTGTTTACTGACCCAACAACCGGCGGCGTTACCGCATCTTATGCGATGCTTGGGGACGTACAAATTGCTGAACCAAACGCCTTGATCGGTTTTGCTGGTCAACGGGTGATTGAACAAACCATCCGCGAGAGCTTGCCAAAGGGCTTCCAACGTTCTGAGTATTTGCTGGAACATGGGATGATCGACATGGTTGTGCATCGCCACAATCTGCGCCCAACCATTGGTAAATTGGTGGGCATGTTTATGAAATCTCCACTCAACGATATGGAACTTGAGGCGCCTAAAAAGCAAACTGTTCGCGATGCGATTGTTGCAGCTGAAGGCGCGGGCGATGATGCTGATAACGCCCCGGCGGAAAACAGCGAAGATATCGCTCCACCCCCTGTTGCGCACGCTGAATAGACACAAACGTGACCCGCACCGAGGAAATTACGCAGCGCCTGTTGGCGCTGCATCCCAAAAAGATGGATCTTTCTTTGGAGCGGCTTAATCGTTTGCTTGCCCAATTGGATCATCCTGAAAACCAGTTGCCGCCGGTCATTCACGTGGCGGGGACCAATGGCAAAGGCTCAACCATTGCCTTTATGCGCGCCATGCTGGAAGCAGCGGGCAAGCGGGTGCATGTTTATGCCAGCCCCCACCTAACCCATTTCAATGAGCGGTTTCGCCTGGCGGGCACATTTGTTGACGACAAGCGGTTAAACGAAACGCTGGAGCGGATCGAAAAGATCAACGCTGGGCAAACCATTACGTTTTTTGAGATCACCACGGCGGTTGCCTTTGATCTGTTCTGCCAGGTTGAAGCGGACTATGTGTTGCTTGAAACAGGGCTTGGTGGGCGCCTTGATAGCACAAATGTAGTGCCCAACCCGCTTGGATGCGTGATCACCCCCATTTCCATCGACCATGTGCAGTTTTTGGGCAATACGATTGAAAAAATCGCGTTTGAAAAGGCCGGGATTTTGAAGTCTGGCGCAAAGGCAGTGTTCTCGCGCCAAACCCATGATGCAATGGATGTGCTGGAAAAGCGCGCCGCTGAATTGGGCATTACCCCTTTCATTTGCGGGCAAGAATTTGATGGATATCCAGAGCGTGACCGCTTCGTTTATCAAGACCTTGATGGCTTAGAGGATTTGCCGCCGCCGCGCCTAAAAGGCATTCATCAATTTGAGAACGCCTCAACGGCCATTGCGGCGCTCAAGCATTTTGGAACCGGCATTAGCTCTGAAGCTATAGCAAAGGGCATGGAAACGGTTACATGGCCCGCACGGATGCAGCCTTTACCCGGTCTATTGCAGGATATGCTGATTAAAGGCAGCGACCTGTGGCTTGATGGCGGGCACAATGTGGCCGGCGCACAAGTTTTGGCCCAAGCATTGGGTGACCTGAACGACAAACAGTCCAAACCGCTTACGCTTATTCTTGGTATGTTGGGCAATAAAGACGTCGAAGGCTATCTAAGCTGCTTTGAGGGCCTGGCCAAACGGGTGATCACAGTGCCGGTGCCAGCGGATGATCTGACCACCAATGCGGGCACTTCGCCTCAGGACTTGGCGGATCTGGCGATCAAGCACGGCTTTGCGGCAACGCACACCCAGTCCGTGCAAGAAGCGCTGAAACTTGTGGCGCGTGATGAGGGCCAACGGGTTGTGATTTGCGGTTCGCTCTATTTGGCCGGAGATGTCTTAGGGCAAAACAAAACGCCGCCCCAATAGTTGGCGCGGCGTCTTTCATTTTTTTAGAACCATTCGATGCTTTAAGCGGCGTAGCCTTCAAGCCATTTTACCAGCCCCACATGGGACAGCGTTGCGCCCACTTTCATGTCGACAACCTCTCCGCCTTTGAACAGCAAATAGGTGGGCATGTTGCGCACACCATATTGGCTCATGGTCGATGGGTTATCAGCGCCATTGAGCTTAACAAGCTTCACTCTACCTGTAAGGTCGCCAGCGGCTTTTTCCAAAATCGGGTCCATCGCTTTGCACGGTGCGCACCAATCTGCCCAAAAGTCGACCAGCACGGGCTGGTCGCTTTGCAAAACTTCGGCGGCAAAATTGGTGTCGTCAACGTCTTTTAGCATCAAGTTCGTTCCTATTAAGCCGCGTGTCCTTCAAGCCATTTCACAAGGCCCGCTTTTGGCTCGCCCGCGCCCACTTTCATGTCCGCAGCTTCGCCGCCTTTGAACAAGATCATGGTTGGAATGGAGCGAATGCCATATTGCGCTGCAATGTTTGGATTTTCATCAACATTGACTTTGACAATTTTCACTTTGCCAGCCAACTCAGTTGAGATCTCTTCCAAAACAGGTGCGATCGCCTTACATGGGCCACACCATTCGGCCCAAAAATCGACCAATACGGGAACTTTTGCGCTTAGAACTTCTTCTGAGAATTGTGCTTCTGATACTTGGGTGGTCATAGCCTGCCCCTTTCTTAAACTAGGTTGTTGCCCAGAACGTAAGAAGAGTCGCGCTCCGGTTCAAGCAAATCACGACGAGGTGAACGATTTTGTGGGCTATTGGAAATCTGAATCTAACAATTTTGAGATTTTTGCATTTTCAGTCCACAAAATAGCACAGTTGATGGGGCGATTTGGAAACTGATTGCGCAGGGCTGCCCGATAGCGGGTGAGCTGTGTGTGATAGTTTTTCGGGATATCGCTGGCATCATCGGGCGGATTTGCATCCGATTTAAAGTCGACAATCAACACTTCCTCATCTTGCACCAAAAGTCGATCGATCCGGCCCGTGATCCGGGATGGTTTGCCCTCAAACTCGATATCGGCTGCAACAGCAACTTCGCCACGTGAATTGGGACCAAACAGGTCAGCAAACTCTTGTTTGTTCAAGATGGCATTTGCTTCACCAACCATGTCGCCATGCAATTTGGGATGATTGGGCATAAGAGACAGCAGTGCTTGCGCCGCCATTTTGTCGCGTTCGCTAGCGTCAAAGCGCGGCATGAATTGCAATAGTGCATGCAAAGCTGTGCCTCGCAATCGCGCGGTTTCTCGATCAAGCCCAACGCCTCGACCAGCGCTTTGTGTTTCATCGTGCTTAGAGGGTTCAACAATGCGGCGTGTTAGTGGAACAGGTGCTGGGGCGTCGATCCAATCTGGTAACGGTGAGGGTGGAACTGCATCGCCCTCTGCACGCGCTAAAAAGCGGTGTTCAGCATCCGCTGGATATCGCCAAGCTATGGTTTGCTGATGCTCATCTTTGATCTCAGCACAATGGGCAGACAGGCCATCATAGACCATTTGGTACCAGCTGTTTTCTTGTCCGCGTTTAGCAACGCCAGTGACGTAAAGCTCGTCCTCGGCCCGGGTGAGCGCCACATAGAGTTTGCGGCGATATTCGGCTTGGTCTTTTTCTTTTTCGCGCTCAATTAGCTCCTGCACATTTGCCGCTTGGCTTTTTGACGAGCCTTGCGCCCAAAGCAAAAATGCGTTTTGCGGCGCGTCATGGTCCGCTTCAAGCAAAATGGATTTGGCGTTCTGTTTGCCCGCCGGCGAAGAAGTCGCATCAATGCAAAAGACAATCGGGGCCTCTAAGCCTTTTGCGCCATGCACCGTCATCACCCGGATGGAACCGCCCGCTTCGCTTAACTCGCGTTTAATCTGGCTTTCGCTCTGGCGCATGGCGGTCACGAACCCCAGCATTGAGGGTTGATCGGTTTGTTCGTGCGCCAATGCCATATTGAGGAATTCATTGATCACATCATCAATTTCGGGGCCCAAACGGGCATGCATTTTTTTAAGCCCCTGCTCTTTGAATAGGATGTGGGCGAAAAACTCGTAAGGGCGATCAAGATCGATACGATTGCGCCACTGTCGGATCACTTCCACGGCCTCATTCGCATCAGCTTGCGTTTTTGCGTCGGCCTGCAATTGCACCCATAGGGGCCAAACAGGGTTTTGTTCCTGCATCCGGCATTTGCCGCCACGCATGCCCCGCGCAAGGGCAAATAATTGATCTTCATTCCATCCAAAAAGCGGCGAGCGCAGCAAAGTGGCTAAACCCAAATCATCTGCCGGGTTCATCATAACATCGGCCAACACCAGCAGGTCTTCCACCGCGATGTGGGTTGAAACGGTCAATTTGTCTTCGCCCAGGTTGGGCAGACCTTTTTGCTTCAGTGCGCGGATCATGGCCTTAAACATGGCACCGCGCGACTGCACCAAAATCAAAATGTCGCCCGGGGTCACCGCCACATCACGATTACCCAATTGACGGCCTGTGGTGACCCACTGATCAATTGTTGAAGCGATTTTGTCGGCCAAAATGTCTTCTGGCCGGGCACGCGGATCACTTGCGGCGGTTTTATAAATTTGGTCGTTTGCGGGCTCTTCTGGCTTTTCAACCGGGTGCCAAAGTTCAACCAGACCGCCGCCCATTGTGCGTGCTGCTTCGTGCACCGTTTTCTCATCATCGCCCGTTAGGCCCTCATGGGCGAACGGTCGCTCAAAAACATGGTCTACAGCGGCAAGGATGGTTTCAACAGTGCGGAAGCTGGTTTTGAGCGTAAGGCTCTCCCAGGTGCGTTGCGCGGTCATGGCTTGCAAGCCAAGTTTGCGGCCTGTTTCGCCAAATAGGCGCGGCTCTGCCCCTTGGAAGCTAAAAATCGATTGTTTTTCATCCCCTACAGCAAAGACCGAGCGAGGACGTTCAATGGCACTGTCCCCATCAAAGAAGTCTGCCAATAAGGCTTCCACAATCCGCCATTGTTCGGGGTTGGTGTCTTGGCTTTCGTCGACCAAAATGTGGGTGATGCCCGCATCCAATTTATAAGCGATCCAATGTTTAAACTCAGATTGCTCCAAAAGTTGGCGCAGATGGATTATCAGATCATCAAAATCAAGCAGTGAGCGCGCACGTTTTTGCGCATCATATTGGTGAAAGATCGCTTCGATCGTGGCCAATAGAGCAAGCGACTGGTCCAATGTTTTGGCGGCCAAATAGGTCTGGCATAAAGCTTCTAGCCGCTCGGTTTCATTTTCGAGCTGTTCGGCAAGCAATGGATTGTTTTTTGCAACGCCCGAATGCGCTTCATGGCCTTTGCCCGGGCGGGTGCCATCTGGTTTTAGGAAAGTAGCAAAAACCAGTTCTGGTGTGACCGGTTGCCCAACTGCTTTTGTCAATTTTTTATTGAAGTTCTTCGCCACACCAAGATGCGTAAGCTCGGCTGAAACAGCGCCATATTCGCTTGGCTTCAAAATAGCTTCTGCCAACACCTGCGCCGCGACACTGGCCAACGTCTGGTCTTGCGTAAGCCCCAGTAGAGTTTGCAGGTTGGCTTGACAGCGCGCTTTATTGGCAAGCACCAAACGCAATTTTGCACCAAACGACAATGCTCCAGAAATGGCATCTTCAAGTCCAGTATCGGATGCAATATTGAACAGTTTGATGACGGCTTTTCCCAACTCTTCGTCGTCAAATCGTTGTGCCAGCACTTTTTCGCGAGCAGCGCGGAGCAATTCAAATTGTTCGGCGTCGTCGATGACTTGAAAATCAAATGGCACCCCAGCTTCCAGTGGAAAGCGGTGAAGTACGCTTTCGGAAAATGCGTGAATGGTGTTGATCTTAAGCCCACCCGGGGTTTCGAGTGCTTGGGCAAAAAGTTGTCGGGCGCGGTTGAGGCGCGTTTCATCGGGCCGCTTGTGTTCAAGCTCGATGATCGCTTCACTTAGTGCTTCATCATCCATTACCGCCCATTGACCCAGCTCTTTGGTCACCCGGGCGCGCATTTCAGCGGCGGCGGCCTTTGTGTAAGTCAAACACAGCACTTGTTCGGGCGGCACGCCATCAATCAACAAACGCAATACGCGGCGGCTCAATACATAGGTTTTGCCGGACCCTGCGTTGGCTTTCACCCAAACGTTTGCGCTTGGATCAGCGGCTTTTGCTTGATTGGATTTTGTTTCGTCAGAGATTGAAAGTGGGCCCCTCATTCATCATCTCCTTGATCGATCATCCATTCTTTTTGCCGCGCAAACTGATCATAGTCCCCAGCGAACTGCTGGTTTTCTTTGGGCATTAATTTGGCCACCATCGCCGTTTCATCGCGCATCAGCATGATGTCCGCATAAGCAGAGAAATGTCGCCAATAGTCATCAATCAACCCATCTAAGCTTTGTTTTCCGGTGGCGAAATTGGTCACTTCAAATGGATTTGGGCCGTGGGATAGTTTTATATAGGTCAGCGCATCCGCATCGGCTTTTGGCACGTCTTTGAACCCCGCATGGCACAAGATCATGGCCTCCATGGGCAATTGCGGGCTCATGTAGTTTTGCATGTCCTTGGCGGCAGGGACGGAGCCGGTCTTAAAATCGATCAGCTCCGCAGCCCCATCATGTTGAAGGTCAATGCGATCGGCATAGCCGTAAATCTCAAACTGTTGATCGCCCACCGGAAGCTGGCTCACCCCAAGTTTTTCCGCATGGCGCTGTTTGATTTCAGGGTCACGCGCCACCTCATAGGTGATCACTTTGTCGGCAATGGCTGAGAAGCGCTTAAGCCAAATGTCGCGGCGGTCCGCAACATCATCAAGCCGAGCATAGATACGATTAGCGATCTGCATCAGCTTGTCATGGGCATCTGGGGCGGTGAAATCAAACCCCTGCTCTACAAAATCGCTGAGCACATCATGGATCAAATTGCCCCGTTCTGCGCTGTCTGGAGCAGCACCGAGTGGACGCCATTTCTTAAGGCCCAAAACATGCTTTGCATAGATCGCATAGGGGTCTCGGATGAGGGTTTCAATTTCGGTGATCGACAAACGCCGCGGGCGGATGTTGGCCGGTGGCGTAGGTGCAGGTCTGGCGCTAAGCTTTGGGGTTTCAACCGCATCTAGTTTTGCCAACATGTCTTTGAGATAGGCGGTTTTTTCGTAAAGCTTTTCGGTGCGTCTGCCACCCAAGAGGTCTTGCCTCGTTTGGAGGGTCCGCGGTGTGTCAGAGGCAGGGCCTCGGCCCCGCGGGGTGAAGCTGCTCGGCAGGATT
>NZ_CAKZPW010000054.1:0-3341 GCF_937139385.1 uncultured Maritalea sp.
AATGACTTGATGGATTTACTCTTGCGCGTGAATTCAGGAATTAACCGTGCTATCCGCCCCCGGAACGACAAAGGCGATATTTGGTCCATCAATGTATCTGCTGGAGATTGTGAGGACTATGTTTTGACCAAGCGCGCCGAACTGATCAAATTTGGGCTGCCCGCAAGCGCCTTGCGCATTGCCACAGCATATACGCAAAACGGCCAAGGCCACGCCGTTTTGGTTGTGATTTCTAGGCAAGGCGACTATGTGCTGGACAATAGGCGAAACGCTATTCATGATTGGCAGAATGTTGACCTAACGTGGGTTGCCATTTCCCAAGCGGACCCAAAAAAATGGTCCAGCATTGTTCCCACAAAACATTGACCCCCTTGCATCGAAAAGCAAGCAGGCGCGAATTGGCTGTCTTGAACCGGGTCATATGCCATGGTATTGAGGATTGTATAATTTAACTTGAGACTTAAACATGATACTTCGAACCACATTTGGGCTCACCTTGGTGTGGGCGCTCTATAGCTCTGTTGGTCATGCACAAGACCAGAGTGCAGATCATCTCATTATGGATCGGAATGTAGAACTGGTCGAAATTTACGATGTATCGGCCTGTTTTCAAACGCATGAGTTTAGCTGCGCTTACTTCATCCAAGCTTACATCAAACAGCTTGATGCGGCCCGAATTGTGGGTGAAAATAGAGAGAAAAAACTACTTGGGCTAATCGCACGGATCGCAGGGTCTTCAGCGGCATTGGCTAGCGCGAAACCCGAACTCTCACCGGACAGCACACCGGCCGTGCAGGCTGCCGCGAGCGCGCAAATTGACCAGACAAATAAAATCCTTGAACAGGTGGCCGAAGCGATCCGAAAAACATCAACTCAGTTTTCTGATACTCAAACCGCTATAGCTGTAACCAAAGTTGCCGATATCGTTAAAACAGCAGGTGGATTGAGTACAGCGTCGCTTGACCCGATCCTAGCGAGCGACAATTGACCGACTGCACCTTGCAAATGTGCCACCTTTCCAAGCCCGCTGCACCGATTAGCTAAAATAGCTTTCGTAGTTCGCGCTGTAGCCCAAAGCGATCGAGTCGCTGCGATTGAGGACAGGCACGACATTCGCGCTAGAATTGAGATATTTCTCCAGCAACATGTTGGCTTTTCGAACATCTTGCTGAGACGTTGTTGAAAAACCAACAACGAAAACGGCAACGTCGGCTAGGTGCAACAAGTAGCTTGTGTCCACAACGGGCAATAATGGAGGGGTATCAATCACCACAAAATCGTAAAGCTTTGCAACGCTATCTATCAACCTTTCAAAACCAATGTTTGAAACAAGACTATCCGCTGCAAGGCCCAATTGGCTTTGGCCAACGAGCGCATCAAGATTTGGGATGACTTTGTTGGTGAACGATTTTGTCAATTCACCAACGCTGTCTGGGTTTTGCAGATATTCCAATAGTCCCGAACCTCCGTCCAGCTCAAGGAACTTATGGATAGATGGTTTTCGAAAGTCAGCATCGATCAGCAGGACTTTTGCGCCAGCGTGGGCCATGCTTTTGGCCAATGAAATTGCAACGGTAGTTTTACCTTCACTTGGCACCGCTGACGTCACGAGAACCACCCGCCCCACATCATCGTTCACTGCTCTATTTCTTTGTGCGCCTGCAAGATCGATTTCTGAACGAATACGCCGAATTGTTTCGGCAAAATTTGAAGAGGGAGCATTGTCCATCACATCGACTAGGTTCGTTTTGTTACCATTTACATCTGTGAACGGTCGAAATGCAGGTACAACAGCAACAACCCTGCGCAAAATGACATCTGCGAGTTGCCCCTCAGAGGTTATTCCCCCCCAATATTGATCCAAAACAAAGGCCAGTCCCACAGCAACGCCAGCAGCCGAAACAAATGCAATAGCAAGCACCAACAGTTTATTGGGGAATGAGGGTTCAAGTGGAGCAGCGGCGAGTTCTGCGATGCTGACGTTTGAGATTTGCACATCTGTTTGAACTTGAAGTTCAGTGCCGCGTTCTACCAAACGTGTGTACATGTCATTATTGACTTTTGCGCGCACCCTTAAAGCATCCAGTTTTGAAATGAACGAAGCGGGAGCGATCTGAACTACTCTTGCGGTCAATTCATTTCGTGCGGCGATGGCCCGTTGAGTATCGTCCTCTTGGTTCTTTCGCAGCACCGATAAGTCTTGAGCGATTAGCCGGCTCAGTTCTTCATCCATTTGTGTCAGCTGGCGTTTTTGCTCTGCTGTGAACTCTTGCTCCGATTGCCCGTGGACTTTTGCTGCTAACTCTTGTCTTTGATGCAGTAGAATTTTGAGCCCTTCACTAACCAATGTGGATTTTTGGACTTCGCTTGGTATTTGGTCAACACTGCCGTTGAGCGCTTCAATCATATCTGCATTGAGTTTGCTTTTGACGGTGAATGCGTCAACTTTGTCCCGCAAAATGGGAATTTGAGGGTCTTTGTTGAGCTTGATGATTTCACGCAAGTTATTTGGAATGTACGCTTCCAGTTCCTGCTGCGCTACTTCGTTTAAGCGGCGCGTTGCAGCAATTCGCTCGTGGAAAAGGGTCTGCGCCAAATTGGACGACCTAACCTTTTCTTCCTGCCTGAGCGCAATATGCGATAATGCAATTGCATTGGCGATATCTGCGGCGTCTTTTGGGTTTTGGGTGCTCGTCGCTACATTAATGATAAAGGTGAAACCCTGCCGCCTTATGCGAATCTTTTTCTTGAATTCATCAAAAACGCCGTTGATACGTTGTTCTTGGGACATAGGTGTCGTTGCCTGGTCCAGACCCAAAAAGAGCGATATCTTCTCAATCGCTGATAACGACACACCGTGTTCTTTGCTATCGATCAACCCAAGGTCGGTGAAGGCTTTCTCAAGAACTGGCCTCGAATTTATTATCTCCACTTCCGTATCGATAAGGGCATTGGCTAAAGCAGTGGATGGCGCTGTTGCATCGGGGTCAAAGAGGTTTTTACCAACCACATCCAGCAGCAGTTTGGAGGTTGCTGTGTATGTTGGCGTGATAACGAACAGCGCAGTGGTCGTTAGAATAAGCGTCAATGCGATGAGAGTAAGAATGAACCTAAAACGCCGACGAAAGACATTAAGAATTCCGCGCAGATCTATTGCCTGCTCGTCCATAAAAACACCTAAGTATAACTTCAAATAATAATAGGTGCATTATTATAGCGTTATTGAGTAAAGTTCAACGGCACCGCATTTTTCGATCTTTGCGTATGATAGTCTGCCGGTGGCAAAAGCCGCCGTATCGAGCGAAATCTCAGCTTCATTTTTAACAGGATTTGGCACAACG
>NZ_CAKZPW010000055.1:0-15799 GCF_937139385.1 uncultured Maritalea sp.
AAAGCCAAATTCAAACTCGTCCTTGAGCATGGTCGCGCCCCGGTTTTCCATCTGCCATGAGCCGGCGGCACCTTTAGAAATAACATCAAGTACAGCTTCGCCATCTAGCCCTGCCTTTTGGGCAAAATTCATGCCTTCGGCGAGCCCTTGAACAACGCCAGCGATACAGATTTGATTGACCATTTTGGTTAGCTGACCAGCACCAGCTTCCCCCAGCAATTTGCATGAGCGGGCAAAAGCATCAATCACGGGGGCAACTTTGTCGAACGTGATCTGGTCGCCACCACACATCACGGTGAGCACTCCGTTTTGCGCGCCTGCCTCACCGCCAGAAACGGGTGCATCAATGAAGCCGATCTCACGCGTTCTTGCGTTGGCATAAAGCTCTCGGGCAACTGAAGCGCTGGCTGTGGTGTGATCAACGAAAATTGTGCCCGCATCCATTGAGCCAAACGCGCCGTTTTCGCCAATAGTAACGCTGCGCAAATCGTCGTCATTGCCAACGCAGGCAAAAACGATATCACACCCTTTTGCGGCTTGTGCCGGTGTACTCGCCATTTCGCCGCCATATTCTTTTACCCACGTTTCAGCCCGATGGGTGGTGCGGTTATAAACCGTCACGCTATGTCCTGCTTTTTGCAAGTGTCCCGCCATATGGCTGCCCATGACACCCAACCCAATCCATGCAATTTTGCTCATGATCCGTCTCCTTAGCCTAGGCTGGTTTTGCGCAACTGGTTCGCGATTTGAATTCGTTTTGTGCGGGGATCATTTCAAATTGGTTCTTTCAGAGCAAGTCTTGAAAAGGGGAAAGAGGGGGGCGAAACAAACATACTGTTCCGCCCGCCCTTGCAACACAGTTAGTTCAAACAGTTTTCGATGTCGTTGGCGGTTTGCACCAAACAAGCGCCAGGTTGCTCGATTGGTTTTGGGGTGACAATCAATTCAATGAATTGGTCAAACTTGGGGAACTTGCTGGCGATATGAATATTGACCTTTTCAGCGTCCAATGTTTTCAACTCTTGTGCAAGTGAAAGCAAGCGATCTGCTGAATAACCATCCAGCACACTTTCTGCGATCACATAGGTTACAACTGAAGCATGTGAGAGATTTACCTTCAGCCCATCGCTGAACATGGTTCGCAATGCGCCCGCTTCTTCTTCGGTGACACCTGTTTGCAAAAAGTCAGTATAAGTTGTCTTAACGAGATCACGAACGTCTTGCAGTTTTTCCGTTTCCACTTCGCCGCTTAGGGCGATAAAGCGATTTTTGCGCGTATACGCAGACAAGCCGGCACTAAATCCATATGTCGCCCGCAATTGCTGGCGCACGGCTTGGAACAAACGGCTTTGTTCGCCACCACCTAGAATGTGTGTTGCAACGATATCCTCATATTCACCGCCTTCGCTTGTCGGGGAAAGGGGGGCCAAATATGCAAGCGTCGTTTTTTCAATCGCGTCGTTTTGCACAATGATGGTTTTGGGCAAATAGGTTGCCTCAACTTCATAAGGGGCGACGGGTTCGCCCGCAGGCATGCCCGCAAACAATTCATCGACCCGCAGTTTTGCATCGTCACCTGAAATTTGACCCGCAACCGTAATCATGGCCGAAGAAGTGACGAATGTGCGCTTGTGCCAAGCAACAACGTCGTCTCGGGTGACGGTTTCCACAGGCTGATCACCCCCGTTTGAGTTGAACCGATAAGTTGCACTATTGCCAAACACCAGGCGACGCACCCCATCCCATCCTTGGTAGGCCGATTGGGTTTTTTCTTTAGCCACACGATCTGTGATGCCATCTTTGATCCGTTGCAGCCACCGCTCGTCAAAACGTGGGGCTACCAGAACCTTATTCGCAATGGCCACCGCTTCTTGAACTTGGTCATGGCGCACGGAGAGCCGCCCACGAACATGATCTGCAATGGCGTTGACTGAACCATCGGAAACAAGATCGCTGAACTGGGATTGAAGCTCTGCGGGGTCTAGGTCGGCTGCGCCACCTGCCAACATTAGCTGGGCACCAACCGCAGGGGCCAAGGCGTTGCGCTGCTCGTCCATTAGCCAGTCTGTTGGCCAAATAACATCAATGTTCACACGTTCTTCATTTGGCATTGGTGCAAAATAAAACTCAATCCCATTGGCGGTGGTCAGCGTTTCAACGCTGGTGGGCTGAGCGTTGGCGCCTTGGGTGCAGACCAACATAAGGGCAGCGGCAAACAGGTTGCGCAGGTTCATAACATTCTCCAACAATTTAAGATTTTGGGACCACAAAGCGGATTTCGGCATGGCCATCTCCAACCAGCTTCAACAGATGAGTGTTGATCTGTTCACGGGTCACTTTGCCAAGGTTTTCTAAAAACTCGTCGTATGATTGAGGTTCTTCTTCAAGCGACAAATAGTAAGGTACATCCGAATAAACGGCGTCAGAACGTTTGATGCTCGCGCCAAATTCATCTTGCGCCCGCTTTAGCAATTTATCAAACGTCTCTTGCGGAATGCCTTTCGTGGCAATCTCTTCAAGGTTCTCTTCAAAAGCTTGCAGCAAGTGCTCCAGATCTACTCCCCTGTCTGGCGAAGCGTAAAAGCTAATGGAGAAATATCCATCGTTTGGTTGATTGAGATCGATATCAAAATCGCGGGCAATGAAATCGTCATATCGCAAGGCTTTGGCCATGCCGCCTTCGCGCGTTGACTCCAAGATATCTTCCAAAATCATCAGCTCCAGTCCGAGCTGGGACGTGGCTTTGGGCAAGCCATTGGCCACGAATTTTTGAAAGACCAGTTCTTCTTCAGTCTGATCTTCAAGCGGCATTGTTTTGATGTTGCGCGCACTAGTGATGTTGAGTGGTGCAAGTTCATCACCTGCTTGTTGCGCCTGGTCAGAAGGGAATTCAGCTGCCACCAATTCACGCACCGCTGCAACTGGCAAATTGCCCATGATGACAAGTGTTGCATGCGCAGGTCTGTGGCTTAAGCCATGTAGTTTTATCGCATCGTCGATCGAAAACTGCTTGATGTCTTCTGGCAAACCCAACACATCGCGACCGTAAACGGTACCGCCAAAAAAGGCTGAGTTCATGTCGATATAAACAGGATATTGCGTGTTCTCGCGCACCCGATAATCGTACTCGCGCATGATGATGTCGCGTTCTTGCGCCATGAATTTGCGTTCGATCTCAAAAGGCATAAACACACGGTGCAGCTTTTGCAGCATATCGACGAACTCGGATTGTTCGCCATTCAACCAATAGGTGGTTTGTGTCAGTGTGGTGCTGGCGTTGGAGTGGCGCGATGGATCACCATGCTCCAGTCCCAGCGCATTCAGCCATGCCAAATGCTCGACGTAGTGGGCGAGCCCTTCGGCGTAAGGATTGTGCGCTTCACCCTGATTAAATATCAGCTGCGCCACCATACGATCGCGATCAGCATTATAGACATAATAGGCCCCTTTAAGGCCGTTTCCAGTGAGTTTTGTGGGGGATTGCGCCTGGGCGGCAAAGGCAATCAGTCCCATTACGACCACTAGAAAAACTCTCAACATTTTTAATCTCGCAAAACATCACATGAAATATTGGAGCGAAATGAACATTAAAAATGCGATCAACGCAAGCCTTTCATGGCCTAAATTATTGATCAAAAAGACAAATATGGAGTAGTCACTAAAGAAACTACCTAGTTGATATCGCGCCAAACTGGTGATGCTGATCTCAATGGCCTAGCTGGCATGCTCCAATATTGCGGAATAGCCTCAATTCTAATCGCCGGTTCAAGTCGAAGCGCATCGCCTATGTTCGTCTGTTCAATTTCGGCGCAGAAATCGCTTGGTGTGGCTGGTGCAACCTGCCCACGCATTTCCAACTTCGCGGTTTGCGAGAGCAACCACCCGACACGGGCAAGCGAGGTGCGTACTGAAACGGCACGGTTTTGCTCAGTAGCCGATTTGATTGCCATAATTGCAGCCGCGGCGACCAAATAGCCTGTGGCATGATCTAAAGCTTGAACCGGCAATGGGAGTGGTTTTTGCGCATCGGCTGCCTTCATGCCAAAGGCTGCAATGCCAGCACTCATTTGCACAAGACTGTCAAAACCCCGTCGGTTTGCCCATGGTCCCGTCCAACCATAGGCATTGTGCGCCACGTCAATCAGCGCGGGATTGACTGTGCGCAACCTATCAATTGAAAGGTCCAATTTCGATAAGGCATCGCCGCGCAAGCCGTGGATAAGCACGTCTGCTTCTGCCACCAACGCCAAAAATATCTGTTTGTCAGACTTGTCCTGCAAATTTAGATGCGCGCAACGTTTGCCGATGGTCAGTTCCTCAAAAAGGGCTGGCTCATGCCAATGTTCAGGATCGATCCGCAACACATTCGCACCAAAACCGGCAAGTGCACGGGTGGCAACTGGCCCGGCGATCACCCTTGTTATGTCCAACACCTTCAAGCCATTTAGCGGCCTTTGTGGGTCGCCAATCGAAAAACGCCCCCGCGCTTTTTCAGGCCCGATCGACCAATCTAGTAGAGGTTCTTGGCGCACGGCATGGCCCTGCGGATGCACTGCCCAATCCTCCAATGATCGCATTTGCGCTGCACAACCGCCCGCTGTCACAATCGCGGTTTCCAGCGCTTGCCCTTCACACGTGCTTACAGCGTTGGCGACCATGTCCCGGTTTTCAGGCACTTGTAAAACCTTTAGTGCAGCGGCTTTATGGTGGGGTGCGTTGGTGTGCAGTCGGATCCAGCCATTCGCACATCGGTAGTCGCCAGCAATTTGGTCCCAACCTGTTGGTCTTGATCCGTCTATCAAGTGAAGGCTGCGGTCGAACCAAAGAGAGGCAAGACGTTGATCGATCTCTAATGTGGGAGTCATTGCCGGATATTGGCATGACAAAAGAGACCTCAACGCCTCGCCTAACGCCAAAAAGGACGATGCCGCGAGGCCGGAAACATCAAAAAAACTGGGATAATGTTGTTGATTGACAATCTGTTTTGCAGCTGTTTCTGGGTCGATATCAAGGTGCAGGCTCTTCAACATCTCTGGCAAAAATGACATGCGCGGTTCCCCTTTCGTTGACATCCACAAAATCAAGGCTTTACGATCTGGTCAATCTTGATCAAGATAATCAATATGAAAAACTATGAAGATGTCTTGCAATATTCAATGGACGCCGGGGCGGTGTGTGCGCAAATGGGTATCTCTGCAGATACGTTGTATGCCTATGTTAGTCGCGGACTTATCCGTAAAATCGCCCACCCGCAGGATGGTCGGAGGAGCCTTTATCATACTGGCGATTTTGACCGGCTAATTTGCAGAAAGAAAAGTGGTCGGTCGCGGGCCGCTGTTGCCGCATCCACCATTAGTTGGGGCGAGCCTGTTCTCAAATCTTCAATCACCGAAATCCGGGATCAAAAATTGTTCTACCGCGGGCAAAATGCTGTGGCATTGTCACAATCGCATGGATTTATTGACGTCTTTGAAATTCTGATGGGCGAGAAGTTTCGCGGCGCCGAACCTAACATCAACTTAAGTGCGCTCTTGGGGCCAAAAAGTTGCTCGCCAATCCATCGCTTGATGATGATGCTAGCGCTTGAAGCGAGCACCATTGGCTCAAGTGGCGGCACTCAAACCGCCCGGCGCCTGCTCCGACAAGCGGGTTTGGTGATTGCGGGCTGTGCCGACGATCAGCCGAAGTCATCGCTAGAAACACTGTTGGCAAACTCATGGTCCGCGCACCCAAATTCGACAGATATTATTCGCCGGGCTTTGATCCTTTGTGCGGACCATGAGTTGAATGCTTCGGCTTATGCGGCGCGGGTTGCCGCTTCTGCCAAAGCAAACCTGCCTGCCGCATTATTGGCGGGCGTTGCAACCCTTTCAGGCGACGCGCATGGTGGGATGACAAATCTGGCCAAAGCGTGGAAGGCTCAGGCACACATGGCTCTTACAAGTGGCCATGAGCTGCCAACCCCTGGCAATGGCAAACCACCGCCCGGCTTCGGCCACCCGTTTTATCCCAACGGAGACCCACGCGCGCTTGAATTGGTTAAGGCATGCGACTTCCCACAAAACTGGGTGCAGATTATTGACGTTGTGCACAAGCAAACCGGCTTTTCACCAACCTTGGATTTTGGTCTGGCGTTGGTGGAAGAGCATCTTAACTTACCCGAAGGCAGTGGGCTGGGCATTTTTGCATTAGGGCGGATGGCCGGGTGGATGGCGCATGTTTTTGAACAACGTAAGAAGGGCAAACTCATTCGACCCCGCGCGATTTTTTCGGGACAACGAAACGAAGCCTAGTTCCCGGGCTTTGATTTGGCGGGGCCTTTGATTTTTGCGAGGGCCTCATCGGGCACTTCAGAGCCATCGTAAAGCCCTAAAAATATCCCTTTGCCCAATCCTTTACCACGCATATTTTCAATTTGTTGATCCGAGCTTGATGTGCGTTGTGATTGGCGACGGGCCCATTTACCCAAGCGTTCATACATCATTTCAATCACATGCTGATGGTCTTGGCTTTCGCCCAAATCGTGCAACTCGTTCGGGTCGTTTTGCAGATCAAACAACATTGGCCTTAGCCCGCCTTCGGCATGCACAAATTTCCAGTGTTTGTCCGCCACCATCATCAAGCGGCAGTCGCTTGGTTTCAGGCCCAATTTGACGGCTGCATTTGAGGTTGAGTAGTCATATTCGCTGATCGCGAATTCGCGCCAATCATCTTGTGGTTTGCCGTGTAGGAATGATGTTAATGAACGGCCTTCAAGAATATGGTTTGGTATATCTGCGCCCAAGGTTTGCATAAAAGTGGGCACTAAATCGATGGCTTCCACTAGTTCATCGCAGACCGTTCCGCGGGATGTATCGGCTGCCGAACTCGGGTCAAAAATGATCATTGGCACTTTGACGGAACACTCGTGGAACAAGTCCTTTTCGCCCAACCAATGGTCACCCAAATAGTCCCCATGATCTGAGGTGATCACAATCATGGTTTCATCCATTTGGCCGGTTTCTTCTAAATAGGCAAACAAGCGGCCCATTTGATCGTCACACTGCTTGATAAGGCCCATATAGGCCGGAATTACCTTTTGACGCACATCTTCGCGTGAGAAGGATTGGCCGATTTGATTGTCCATATAGGCTTGATAAACCGGATGCGGATTTTGCTTTTCAACATCGCTTTTGTTGGCGGGCAAGACGTGTCGCCCATCATACATAGCGTGGTACGGTTCTGGCACAATATAGGGCCAATGCGGCTTAATATAGGACACATGGCACAGCCAGGGCTTAGCGCTATTTTTGCGCCCTTCGATGAATTTGATCGTCTCGCTTGTCAGCCAAGGTGTCTCTGAATCCGGCTCGTCAATGTTGGCAGGCAAATCTGCATTGTGCATCAGCCAGCCAGACGCGATATCACCGTCCGCATCGGCGGCGGCATTTGCGAAGTCGTGCCATGGGTTTTCGCCCACATAACCTTTTGATTTTAAATACTCATTATAGGGCGAGCGCTTGTTGTCGTAAAATCCTTCATTCCCTTGGGCCCATAATCCATCGTCGCGTACCACCACGTCAAAGCCACATTCTGACTGGCGAGCGCCGATGATGCTATCCGGGGTGATGCCGAGCCGCTCGAGCCCTTGCACATCGGCCTGCATGTGGGTTTTGCCGATCAAAAAGCAATCCACCCCCGCCGCCCGCAAATGATCACCCATGGTGAATTCACCCACCCGAAGGGGAAAATTGTTGCGCTGCGCACCGTGCGAATGCACATAGCGACCTGTGTAATAGCTCATGCGCGAAGAGCCACAAATCGGCGACTGCACATAAGCGCGGGTAAACCGCACGCCATTTGCAGCGAGCCGGTCCATATGTGGCGTTTTAAGGTGCGGGTGGCCTTGGCAGCTCAGATAGTCAAACCTCAATTGATCAAACATAATAAAGAGGATGTTTTTTGCTTTTTTGGTCATAATTCTCTCTTTATGCCTGCGAATTTGTAGACTGATTTCGACCCCGGATCCCGAGCCACCAAATTGAAATGGCAGAGAGCACCAGCAGTGCAAGAGCAAGTGGGTAATGGGTTAGGCCCATTAAGTTGCCATCTAGTAGCACAAGTGTTTGGGATAAGGAGATTTCAAATCTCGGCCCCAAAAAGAAGGCGATGATGAAGATGACGGTGGAGAATCCAAACATGTTCATCAAGAAGCCTACACCTGCAAAGATCAACATGATCGCCACGCCAAATAGCCCACCGGTTGAAAGGGACACGCCCACAATACACAACAAGATAGCAGCGGAGAATATCACAGATTCAGGCGCGGTCACCACTCGGCTCCACAAGCGAAGGCCAAATTGGCCAAGGACCAAATTGGCTATATTGGCCATCACCATGGCCCCAAAAAGCCCGTAAACAAGACGCCCCTGTTGTTCGAACAATAAAGGCCCGGGCTGAATGCCGTGAATTACAAAGGCGCTGATGATGAGTGCGGCGCCAACACTGCCGGGTATCCCTAACGTTAGCAGCGGGATGAGGTTTGCACCCATCACTGCCGAGTTTGCGCTTTCGGCAGCCGCTATCCCGTGCAAATTGCCTTTGCCAAAACTTTCTGGGTCTTTGGATGATTGCTTGGTCGCGGCGTAAGACATGAAAGCTGCAGCCGTTGAGCCAATGCCGGGCAATGCCCCTAACACCGTGCCAATCGCTGCCCCGCGCAACATGGTAATTCGGCAGCTCCAATATTCAGCCCAACTGATGCGTTTATCTTCTTTTGATTGGCTCGCGTCATAATCGATCGCTGGTCGCACCGTGCCAGTATTGGAGGCCAATCGGCGCAATACTTCAGAAATGGCGAGCATGCCAATGGCAACTGAGGCTAACGGCAGTCCATCGTAAAGTTCAAACCAGCCGAAATAAAATCGGGGGGTTGAATGCTCCGGGTCAAGGCCAACGGTGGCGCACAGAAGGCCCAGTGCGGCGGCAATGATGCCTTTGGCTACAGATTTACCGATCAGCCCGGCGATCACTGAAAAGGCAAAGATCATCAGTGCAAAAATTTCAACAGGACCCATTTTGAGCGCGAAAATTGCGAGCGGTGCGGCCACCGTGATCAATACGATATCGCTGATCGTATCGCCTGTGACGGAGGCATAGAGCGCCATTTTGGTGGCTTTTTGGGGCTTGCCTTGTTTGGCCAATGGATAACCATCAAGCGCCGTTGCTGCCGCATCTGGAGTGCCCGGCGTGTTGATCAAAACAGCTGGTATTGCACCGCCAACAAGCCCGCCTTTGTTGATGCCGACCAAAAAGGCGATTGCGGGCAATGGATCTATGATGAAGGTAAAGGGTATTGCGATGGCCATGGCCATCACCGGTCCGATACCGGGGATTGCACCAACCAATTGCCCCAACGCGACACCAGCAAGCACAAACAAGAGGTTATGCAGGGTAAAGGCATCAGCGAAGCCGGCTAGAATAATACTTATATCAACCATTTGAGCGCTCTCTCATCAGGGCAAAGGCCGTGACAGCAAAATCTCGATGAAAAACCAAATGGCAGCTGGAACAAGCGCTGCCCCAGTAAACAACCAAAACCAACGGCGCTCTCCGAGCAACAGCATAATCGCCAATGCTAATAGAGGTGCGACCAACAGGTAGCCAAAATGGGCAATGGCAAACAAACCCAAAACGATGAGCACGAAATAAGTAACGGCTTTGCCAAAAAGCAAAAAATTTGTCCCAGCTGGTTCGCTTGGCACGCCCGCGAGCGCGCTGCCCGCAAAGATCAGAATCCACGCCAAAATGTCCGGCAATGTCTTTGGTCGCATCCAGCCATAATCAACCGTCTCTGTTGCAAATGGGGTAAGCCAAAACAGCAAAACAAGCCCAAAAAAGATGCTGCAAAACCCAGCTACGCGATCAGATGTTATGCTCATCATGTCTGCCTTTTGAAGATGGAGCGCGCCGTGACGCGCTCCAATTGTGACTATTTGAACAATACACCAACGCTGCCCAGACCATCGTTGAGCATTTTGGTTGTGCCTTCGGGGCCAAGGTTTTGAACCGTTGTCAGCATAGCGTTTTCAACAATATCACGCACCTTATCCGCGTTCACCGCATTGGCGATGGCATTTGAGAGCGCGGTTTTTGCTTCGTTTGAAATACCACCAGGGGCTGCAAAGTAGAAATAGGGGTCAACATAGAGATCAAACCCCTGCTCCCGCAAAGTCGGGATATCTTTTGCATAGGAGTGCCGCCCATCGTTGGCGCTGGCCAACATTTTAATGTCACCTTTTTCCAAATATTGGATGTGGGTGCCCGCGTTGAACGACGCCATAACCTGCCCGCCCAAAATGAACTGCACCATTTCAGCAGAACTTTTTGTCGAGATTAGCTTGAAGCCAGCGCCGGTTTGCGCATTGATGGCTTGCAGAATTAGCTCTTGAGGCTTCGCGTCAAATGCCACAGGCACACCGCCATTGGCTTTTGAATATTCAACCAAAGAGCTCATATCGTTAAAGGGTGCATCTGCCTTGGCGATGATGGCCAGTTGTGCCCGCGTCACCGTACCCAAATACTCAAAGCTGTCCAATTTGAACGGCAGCTGGTCGCCACGTAGGATTAGATTGATCAGGATGGGCATGTTAACACCCAACGCGATCACTGTTCCGTCCGCTTTTTCATTCATCAACCCGGTAAACATGGCGACACCGCCACCGCCCGGCTTGTTCTGGGGCACGACGTTCCAACCGGTTTGCTCTTCCATCACCGATGCAACGACCCGGCCCAGCGTGTCAGTTTCGCCCCCTGCCCCAAAGCCGATTTGCAATTCGATCGGTCCTGAAGGGGCCCAATCGCTAGCAAAGCCTGGCGCGACGGCCAAAGCTAGTCCAGCAATTGCACCCAAAATTGTCTTTCTCAACATATCAATTTCCTCCCATAAAACGCTACGATTTCGCGCAACGCACATCAAAATGAAGCGGGGAAATCGAATTCCGATTAACCCGCCTTTTGGGGCAATTCTTGGTTTGCCAGCAAAGACGCCTTAGCGATACGTTCTGCCATGTCCAGAAATTGTTCCCGCTCTTGAGGGGAGAGTGCGGCATCAATTGACGCGTGATAGTTCGCCACCATTGGCTGCACCCGATCAAAATATTCTTTGCCCGTTTCACTTAATGCAAAAATACGGGCGCGACGATCGAATGGTGCTTGATGCGATGTAATCAGGCCACGGCTTTCCAACTTACGCATGGCACGACTAATTTGGCCCTGTTCCATGCCTGCAAAATCTACCAGATCTTTTTGGGTCGGGTTTTCGCTTTGTGAAATACACAAGCAGATGCGCCACTCAACAAGGCCAAGTTTGCCATTATCAGAAAGCAATGTGCTGATTTGTGATTTTAAGACACGCGCCAAACGCTGGGTCGCAACAGATAATAGGCTCGAATGAACCGGTATCTTATCGCTGGCCAACAAGGAGTCTTTTTCAGACTGCCAAATGGTGCTGTTCTCGCTCATAGTCTCATCCCTCAGCTTCTATTTACATGACTTATCATTTAATGACAAGTCATGTAATAGCGATTTCGAAGGGGACTTGTACCACTCATGGCAAGGGGCATCAATTTTTTGAAGTGCCAAGAGGGGCCGCGCGCCCTAGGTTGACGCGCAGCTGCCTCGTTTATTCGGCGGGCACAGGATTTGCTGTTTTGTTTGATGTGCCGAAGTGTCGGGCGTTCAGTGAGAACACCAAAACGATCATTGCCGCCTGCAATATCAATGCAGGTGTTGTCAGAGACCAATAGGCTACGCCAAACTTAGCAATCATGCCCGATGCGACAAGGCCTTTGTTGACGAAAAAGTGGATCATGACCGACAGGGCAACGCCCGGACAAACCAGCGCGTATGATCCAGCTGACCGTTGGCCGTTGGGCGACAAAAATGACTTTACATAGTTTTGTTTGCTCAAAACTAGCCAACCCAGGACCGCGAACAATATTTGAACGGATAGGATTTGAGCAAGCAGAACCAATGTTTCAGCCGTTGCTGCATGCACATCAAAATGGACATGAAGTCCATGATTCATGCGCAGAATAGCGATACCTAGAACAGTCATAATAGGCACAACAACCATTAATGTAGGTGCGGCTTCGGGCGCTGTACCGTTCTGCAACATGGCGTAAAAACCAAGAACCAGCGCCACAACAGAAACGACAAGCGCGGCCATTACGAAGAAGGTTGCTAGCACTATGGAAATGCCAACGATAATTGGATTTGCTGAAAGGGCGGCAGGCGCGGCAAGCCCAACAGCAACCATTGACAATGCAAAAGCTGGAAGTAGTTGCGCAAAAGAGTTGTTGGCCTTCAAATCAAAGCCCCCTTTGACCAGTACACGGCCAAAAAACTTCGCCAATAATGAAAGAGCGTAGAGGCCGATCAACGAGAAAACGGCCAGTGCTGCTGGGAACAAATACTCAACAATCAACCAGAGTTTTGGCACAAATACGAGACCAATGATAAAGGCGACGTTGACTGACATTGCAAGAGTGAGCGGCACCGCTTTTAACTGCGTTTCACCGTTTGAGGCCAACAGCTTCGTATATGCCTCGGTCTTACGGAACTGAGTGAGTTGCCCCAAGTTCCAGAACAAGAGACGATAGTGAAGGAATCCAAAAACAGCGATCCCCATCATGCCAAGCACAATAGCAATCTGCGTAGGTATGCTGCCCGAGGTAAAGGCACGTTGAATATCCTCAAAGATTGGCACAGGTTGACCGGGGTGCGGGATCCAGAACATTAAGTACATGAAAAATGTCACAACAAGACCACCAGCACCAACAGCGGCAAGAAAGTAGAGCGGCGAATAGCGCCCGTTCATCGTATTTGGCATATTTTGCATCCTCATTTAAATTAGAACATTAGCATATTCTTATGTATATGATTTGCAAGCAGCCAAACTTGCACAATGAATGTGCAAATTGTCGCAGAGGTACCGACAACGCTATTTGTAAACTTAAAGCTGACGCGGATCAGCTAGCCCCAGCTATAGTTGAAGCTGACGCTTATCCGTTCTTCTTCTGACATGTTCATAGGCACTTCATGGCGCAGCCAGCTTTCCCATAGCAAAATGTCACTCACTTCTGGGGCAACGTAGACAAAGCTTCGCATTTCATTGCGCGCAGTGGTTTTGCGGGTGGGGGCAGCCATCATCATGGCAGAGCGAGGGTCTTCAAATTTGATCGCACTCGCGCCTTTTGGCATGGAGATATAGGTTGTGCCACTGATCACGCTGTGAGGGTGAATGTGGGACGTGTGAATGCCACCTTCCGGCAGGATATTGATCCAAAGGCTGTCCAGTTGAAGTGCTTTTTCGCCCAAATCAAACTCTAAGTCTTTTGCAAATTCGGCTACGTGCTTGT
This sequence comes from uncultured Maritalea sp., assembly GCF_937139385.1. Lineage (NCBI taxonomy): Bacteria > Pseudomonadati > Pseudomonadota > Alphaproteobacteria > Hyphomicrobiales > Devosiaceae > Maritalea > uncultured Maritalea sp. The sequence goes on from NZ_CAKZPW010000055.1 coordinate 13,401, forward strand.
TCAGAACTTCAACAAGATCTTTAAAAATCGGGAACCGCCACGGCAGATCGTCAAGCGAGGCGTAACTGGTGTAACCCGGATAACTATTATCCTCGCACCACTTCTGCCCCGCCTCATCGTCCTCGGCGATCGATAGACAGGTGGCTTCGAGTTCTTGCGCATTAACAGACGCGCCATGTTCGCTCAGCGCTGCATGATAAAGGCGGGTAACAAAAAGAGAATCAATTTTTGACATAGGTTCTTTTTAGCCCAGAGTGAGAGACAGGGCGAGAGGGGAAGCAAATTCTGGCTACTTGTCTATGCAGTCTTAGAGGGCACGAGGCAGGTCCAAATTTGGGTGGCGACAATTTCATCATTGTGGGTGGTTTTTGTGTTTAGGCGAATTCCGACATAGCCACGTTCACCTTTAGTGGACGCTTTGAGCGACACCACCTCTGCGTCCACGTAAACTGCTTCGCCGGGGTAGACGGGCTTTGCAAATTTTAGCTCATCAATCCGCATGCCAATCAAAGGATTATTGCCAAACGGTTTTTCCAACGCCATCAAACGCATGGTCGCGGATAGAGTTTGCCAACCCGACGCAATGATGGTGCCAAATGGACCATTTTTGGATGCATCTTCATCGACATGGATGAACTGAGGATCATATTCGGACGCGAACTCATGCACCTTCTCAGCTGTTAATTCAAACGTGCCGGTTTTGAATTTTTCACCCAATTGAATATCTTCAAAAAAACGTGTTTCGCTCATGTTTTCCTCGTTTATTTATTGGTTGATTTAATGCGGGAAACAACGTCTTCGCTGATAAAATCAACAATGGTTCGAATGCGTGTCAAATGCGCAAAATCTTCGGGTACTGTTAGCCAGAGCTCACGTTCCAGCTCGATGGAATCATCCAATACAGGCACCAATGTGTCGTAATTCTTGGCAATATAGTCTGGCAAAATGCACACGCCGGCACCTGCCAATGCCATTTGTAATTGCACGTGCAAGCTGGTGGAGGTGAGGTGTGCTTTAAGGCTTGGATCAACGCTTGGAATATAGTCGAGCTCTTTGTCAAAGATCATATCTGGCACGTAACCGATACCACGGAGTTTAGCCAAATCCTTCTTTTGCTTGATCGGCTGGTTGCGCGCCACATAGTTGCGCTCGCCGTAAATATGCAATGGATAGTTCGCTAGTTTTTTGATTTTCACCCGCCCGGTTTGAGGTCGGGTGCCCGTAAGCACCAAATCGGCTTCGCGTTTCGACATAGAAAAAGAGCGGGGTATCGCTTGCAGTTGCACTTCAAGCCCTGGGTGCAAGCGACAAAGCTCAGCCGCACTTTCCGCTAAAAGAAACGAGGCAATGCCCACGTGGGTTGCAATGCGCACAGCGCCGGTGAGGCTGGTGGAAGCGCCTGCAACCTCGTCAAACACCCGCATGGCGTCGCTTTCAAGCTGCTCAGCAAGTGGCAACATTTTGTAGCCTTGATCCGCAAGGCTATAGCCTTGGGGCGAACGATGAAACAGCGGGACGCCCAAACTATCTTCCAATGCGGTGATCCGGCGCCCAACGGTGGCGTGGTCCACCCCCAGATAGAACCCCGCGCGCGACAGCGTGCCGTGACGGGCTACAGCGAGGAAAAATCGAAAATCGTCCCAGTTGTTTCTCATAAGACGATTATTGCCAGATATGCTAAACTTACACCAGTGCATAATTGCACAATGGTTTTGCTAGATTGGTTATTGATATTGCGTTTGCGCACAATATGATGCGCACCAAAGCTTTATTCTACGCGTGACTTAAGTTGCGCCTAGCGGCATCCAGGGAGGCGACCGCAATGAACGAGATTACCCACTTTATCAACGGCGAACATGTCAAAGGCACTTCGGGCCGCTTTGCTGAAGTTTACAACCCTGCAACGGGCAAAGTGCAAGCCAAAGTGCCGCTGGCCAGCAAAGCCGAACTTGACGCAGCCATTGCCAACGCTAAAGAAGCACAAATTGGCTGGGCGAAAGTGAACCCGCAAAAGCGCGGCCGGGTGATGATGAAGTTTGTTGAACTGCTTCACCGCGACATGGACAAATTAGCTGAAGCTTTGTCCCGCGAACACGGTAAAACAATTCCTGATGCAAAGGGCGATGTGATCCGCGGCCTTGAAGTTGCTGAGTTTGCAATTGGCGCACCCCATTTCCTTAAAGGGGAATATAGCGCTGCGGCATCAACGGGCATTGATATCTATTCTATGCGTCAGCCGCTTGGCGTTGTTGCGGGCATTACCCCATTTAACTTCCCGGCGATGGTGCCGCTTTGGATGTATCCGATGGCGATTGCTTGCGGCAACAGTTTTATTCTCAAACCTTCTGAACGCGTGCCTTCAGCGCAGCTGTTCCTAGCGCAGCTTCTTCAGCAAGCTG